>JACQHO010000136.1 GCA_016198945.1 Nitrospirota bacterium
ACTCTCCTGGGCCTATGAAGGGGGAGCGGTGGCGGACGGCGGAAGTATCAGCGGGACCGTGAAATTATCCGGCGAGGCGCCCGCAGTCAAAACCCCGGATATCAATAAGGATCAGGACGTCTGCGGAAAGACCAAAACCTCCGATGCGCTCATCGTCGGCGGGGATAAATCGGTCCGGTATGCCGTCGTCCGATTGACGAACGTTTCCAAGGGCAAGAAACTCGACATTGCGGCCAAAAGCGTGTTGAACCAGGAAAAATGCAGCTTCATCCCGCATGTGGTGGTGGTGCCGGTGGGAGGGACGCTCCAGATCAAGAACAGCGATCCGATCACGCACAACGTTCATACCTTCAGCATCGAGAACGACCCGGTCAACAAGGCCCAGCCGAAATCCCTGCCGCTGATTGAGGAGAAATTCATTGCGAACGAGACGATCAAGACCCAGTGCGATATCCATAAATGGATGGGGGCCTGGATCGTGGCGACGGACCATCCCTACGTTGCGGTGACGGATGGGAACGGAAAATTCAGTTTGACGGATGTGCCGCCGGGAAACTATAAAATGGAGATCTGGCACGAGACGCTTGCCAAGGTCACCCTGGACGTTTCGGTCAAGGCGAAGGCGGATACCGCCGTCTCCGTGGACCTTAAAAAGAAATAAGGGCGGTCGCTCATGTTTCCATCCAAGAGACAAGACGCAGCATGGGTGAGGAGGCGGTCATGAGGCACCGTAAAGGAACCATCGCGTTGCTGGCCTTGACGGCGGTGGCGCTGGCGTTTCCGGCTCTGGCGGCGTCGGATGAAACGTATCGCACCTTTTTGGGATACGATTCGCGCATTTCGATCTGGATCATTGCCGAGCTCCATCTCATGTTCGGCGCTTTCGTGCTGGGGGTGCCGATCTTCGCCGTCACGATCGAGATCATCGGTTGGAAGACGAAGGATCCCCGCTATGACAAGCTGGCCTATGAATTCACCCAGCTTCTCTCGGGCGCCTTCGGCTTCACGGCCACGCTCGGAGGGCTGCTGGCCTTCGCCCTCTTCGGGCTGTATCCCAAATTCATGGATTATCTGGCCGGTGTTTTCCATGATGTGATGTACATCTACGCCCTGCTGTTCTTCGTCGAGTCCACGACCCTCTACCTTTACTATTATTTCTGGCACAAAATGGCCAAGCAGAAGGGGCTGCACATCCTCCTCGGGATACTGCTCAACGTCTGCGGAACGGTGATCATGATGGTGGCGAATTCCTGGGCCTCCTTCATGATGAGTCCGACCGGAATCGAGGCGGAGACCGGAAAGTTCATCGGAACGGCCTGGCAGGCGATGAACAACGTGCTGTGGCATCCCCTGAACCTTCACCGGCTCCTGGGGAATGTCGCGTTCGGGGGGTTCGTCTGCGGGGCCTATGCCGCGATCCGGTATCTCGGAGCGAAGACGCAGGAAGAGCGGGCGCATTACGACTGGATGGGATATATCGGAAATTTCTGCGCGGTCTGCGGATTGATCCCGCTGCCGTTCGCGGGCTATTACCTCGGCCGCGAAGTTTACTCCAACAGCGCCGTGATGGGCAACAACATGATGGGCGGCGCCTTTTCATGGACCTTCATCATTCAGGCCATCCTGATCGGCGGGCTGTTCATCGGTTCGAATTATTACCTCTGGATCGGGATGCACCGGATCCCAGGCTCGGAGCGGTATACCAAATACATCAAATTCATCGATATCATCATCATCCTCTGCTTCGCGGTCTGGCTGACGCCCCATAATCTTCCGCTCTCGGCCGAGGAGCAGATCGCGGTCGGCGGGCAGTACCACCCGACGCTCAAGTACCTCGGCCTGATGTCCGGAAAGAATGCCGTGGTGAATTTCATCATTCTTTCGACCTTTTTAAGCTTCCTCCTGTACCGGCGCGCGAATCTGGGGCCGGGGATTCCGTTTTCAAGGCAGGGAGGAAAATCACGCTGGATTTTGCTGGGTGTCGCCGGCGGATTGATACTGATCATGGGTTATTATGCCAGTTACCTGCTTCATCTGAACCCGACCGAGCTGGATCTCTCGGCCGACAAGGAGAAATATTTCAAACTGCCGGCCATCCTTCTTCTCATTCAGATTGCGGCCGTGGTTGTCACGGTGATCCTTACACTGAAGGACCGGGGGAAGATCGGGCAGATGATGTACCTCGGGATCACGATCGTCAATATCACTTTTGTACTGGGGGTCTACGGATATATCGTGATGGCCGTGGCCAATCCCTTTCTTCGGAACGTCGCCGTGACCCAATGGATGACGATGATGAGCGCGCTGACCCTTTTGACCACCCTCGATGTCTTTCTCTTCAAGGGGGCGCCGCAGGTCGGCGAGATGACCTGGGGAAAGATGCCCGGCCGGTCCCAGTACACACTGATCTTCCTTTGCGTGTTTATCGTGATGCTGATCGGCCTGATGGGATTTATCCGTTCCGGTCTGCGCGAAAACTGGCATATCTACGGCGTGATGCAGGACGGGTCGGCCGGGTCCTGGACGCCGGATAACGCGCTGATGGCAAAAGTGGTCAGCGCCTGCGGCCTGATTTTCTTGAGCGCGGTGTCGTTCCTGTTCTGGCTGACGAGCGCAAGCGCGAAAAAGGACCATAAATCGGAAGGGGAACCGTCTCTTCCTCCGAAAGCGACCCATCCGACGGCGGGGAAGGCGGCGAGGTCCGGGGGCTGACGATGCAGAATTCATTCTTCAAAGCGGCGTTATTCGCCGTGGCGGTCTGCGCGATTTATATCTATATCGGCGAGGTGATCACGGATATCTCGGGCGGGGCGAAGACGGCCTCGACCGTGGCCGGGATCAGTCCCGAGGCGGGCGAGGCCATTTTTTGGGGAAGCGGCAAATGCCACACCTGCCATTCCGTCGGTGATCAGGGGAGCGCCATCCGGGCTCCGAATCTCGGCGTGCATGGAAGCGACTTTCCGCTGCCGATCGCGCTGCGGGCCGAGGAACGGGCGAAAGAATTGAGCCAGAAGCTGGGAAAACCATTCACGGCGGCCGATTATCTCGTGACGAGCCATTTCGATCCCGGACTCTATGTGGTGTCGGGCTACAAAAACGAGATGCCGACGGTTTATAAGCCCCCCATTGCGCTGAAGGTGGACCAGATCCTTGCGGTTGATCTGTATCTTCAAAGCCTGGGCGGCGAGCCGAATGCCGAGGCATTGATGAAGAGTCCTTATTTTGAATTGCTGAAAAAAGCGGCCGGAAGCCAGTCCGCTGCAACGACGGTGGCCTTCAAGCCCTATCTTCAGGGCGACCCCGAAAAAGGCAAGGAAATCTTTTTCGATCCGAACAGCAAGACCCCCTGCGCCAAATGCCATACCGTCGGAGATAAGGGCGGGAAGGTCGGACCGGAACTGACGAACGTGGCTGGAACTCGGGACATCCCCTATATCATTCAGTCGATCCTTGAACCGAGCGCCGAGATCGCCAGCGGGTTTGAGCCCTTCTTGATCGTGACGACGGACGGGGAGTTCATCACCGGGGTGAAGAAGGAAGAGGACGACAAGAGCGTCACACTGGCCGACACGGACGGGCAGCGGCAGAAGATTTCGAAGGACAAGATCGAGAAGATGGTCCAGCAGAAAAAGTCCATCATGCCGGACAACTTCCGCGATCTTCTGACGATGGACGAGTTTCATAATCTGTTGGCTTTTCTTGAAACGCTCCAGTAAGGCCGGAGGAGTTTGATGAAACGCAGGATCTCATTATTCGGATATTCCGTGATCACGTTGGCGATCGTTTTTACGATCGTCAAGGTGGTGATTCCGCGCGTCTCGATGTGGATCACGCATTGGCCTTATCCTCTCGTGGTGCCCACGACCCTGACCGTGATCTACATGCTTCTGGCCATGGTCGGACTGGCGATTTACATCAGCATGTCCGAACAGAACATGGAGGAGTTCCTGACGCCCATCCGCAATTTTTTGCGCGGCGGGCAGCCGGGCGTCAAGGGGCAGGCACGCCTGCTTGCGCTCGTTTTGATTCCCGGCCTGGCCGGCTGGGTGGCCTACGAGCGCGTGGCTCCCCGGATTCAAAGCCCGACCGGGATTCGGATCCAGCACCCGACGATACCCGGCCAGTACGAGAAGCTAATCAATCCCTACCGGGAACCGGAGGAAGGTCTGGTTAAGGAGTTTATGCAGAAGGAAGGGCTGGGTGACATACCAGTCGAGAAGGCGCGGGCGATGCTGGTAGAAGCGGCGATGGCCGAAGGCAGGGGGCTCTATCAGCGAAACTGCAGGCCGTGCCACGGCTCGAAGGCGGACGGGAACGGTCCGATGGCCCTGGGCTTCCGGTTGAAACCGGCGAATTTCCGGGATCCCGGCACGATTCCGACGGTGGTCGAGGCCTACGTCTTCTGGAGAATCAAGGAGGGGGGACGGGGCCTGCCCAACGAATCGACACCGTGGGATTCGGTGATGCCCCGCTGGAAGGACGAATTGACGGATGATCAGATCTGGAAGATCATCATGGCCGAATACAACACGGCGGATGTCGAGCCGCGAAAACCGGAGAAGCTGGAATGAGGGCCGCGCTTCGAATTCTTCTGCTGATTTGTATCATGGGGCCGTTCACGGCCGCTGCCGGAGAGTTGGATGCCGTCGTGGGTTCAACGTCGCCGGATGAGATCCCCTCCAAGAAGGTCAATACCTCGCCCGATGCGATCGAGGCCGGAAAAAAGATCTACGAGAGACGGTGTCTTCCGTGCCATGGAGTCAACGGCGCGGGGGACGGACCGGCGGCCGATGTGATGGATCCGCGCCCCCGCGATTTTACGCGCGGCTTGTACAAACTGCGGTCCACCGCATTCAACGAACTGCCGACGGATGAAGATCTCTATCGTACGATCAGCCGGGGCATTCCGGGAAGCGGCATGCCGTCCTGGAAGCGGCTGTTGTCGGAGGACGAGCGGCTTCAGGTGATCGCCTACATCAAGACCTTCTCGGATAAATTCAAGGATGCGCCGGCCCCGAAGATGATCCCGGTAGGATCCGAGCCGCCGGCCACGGCCGAAACGATTAAAAAAGGCAAGGAGCTGTTCGAGGGCAAGGCGGCCTGCTTCACCTGCCACGGCCGGGGCGGACGGGGAAACGGCCCGCTCGCGGTGGCCACGATGGATGCCTGGAACAATCCGCTCTATCCGCGCAACCTGACTAAAAGCTGGAGTTACAAGGGCGGCAACGAGACGAAGGATATCTTCCTACGTATCTCCGGGAGTTTCAACGGAACACCGATGCCGGCCTTTCTGGAAGTACTATCCGAGGAGGAGCGCTGGTCCCTCGCCCAGTATGTCAAATCGCTTCAGAAGGCGGCCCCGACCGGAAGCAAGGTCGTGATCGAATCCAAGAAGGTGGCCGGAGAGATCCCCCTCGATCCCAACGCCCCGCTCTGGAAGGAGGCCGATTCCGTGGATGTCTTCCTGAGCGGCCAGGTTCACCTTCCCCCGCGGAACCAGAGTCCAACGGTGGATCTCGTCGTGATCCAGTCGGTTTATAACGACAAGGAGATCGCCTTCCGGCTTGAATGGGATGATCGGACGCAAAACACCGCTCATCAGGAGAGCGAGGCGGCTCAAAAAATGGAGACGCCCGATTTTACAGCAACCTATCCGGTGCTTTATCCTCCGATGGTGCGGCTGCGTAATTTGAGGGATGCCGCCGCGCTTCAGTTTGCGGTCAAGCCCCCGCAGGGACCGGCGAAGCCGCACGTTTTCCTCGGGGACACCGGGAAGCCGGTCAATCTATGGGAATGGAAGGCCGACCTCCAAAAGGTGGCGGAGCTGAATGCGAAGGGATACAAGAACCCGGCTTCGCTGCAGGCGCCCGAAAGCCAGGAAGCGACGGGACAGGGAGTCTTCGATGACGGCGTCTGGCGCGTGGTGTTCAAACGGCCACTGACGACAAAGGATGTCGCAAACGACGTCCAGTTTGCGCCGGGGGGGCTGATCCCGGTTGCGATCCATGTCTGGGACGGGGCCAACGGCGAGACCGGCCTTCGCCGATCCATCTCGTCATGGCAATATGTCGTCTTGAGAACCGGCATGCCGGCCCATGTTTATGTCTACACCGGATTGACGATTCTTCTGGTCGCGGGGGTCGAATTCTGGCTGGTACGAAAAACGAAGGGAAAGAAGAAATAAAGGGCAAATTCACTTAGTGGATAGAAAGGGGTAGGTCAATGATCGAAATCAGTATCGGAGTTGCGGCCATCGGGTTGGGATTCGTGGGAATCGGATTGGGCTTCTTTTTCGGAAAGCTTCTCGAGGGAATCGCCCGTAATCCGGGAGCGATGGCCGAAATGAACAAATTCGTCTTCCTGGGATTCGCGCTGATCGAGACGATCGCGATTTATATCCTGGTCCTGGCATTTCTCTTGTACGGCAAGATTTAACCTGACGGACGGTGTTGGATGAAACGGATCGTTGTTTGGGGTGTTGGAGCCGCGGTACTGATCGCGCTTGCGATCGGGATCGTCCGCGTAGCGTTTAAAGACCCTCATGTCGCGCGCGGCCGTGCGGTCTACCTCGAATATTGCGTCGGCTGCCACGGGGGTAAAGGGCGCGGGGACGGTTTTAACGCCAAGAATCTGGATCCGGCCCCGCGTGATCTGACCGACCGGGTTGATACCTTCATGGGCGATTCCACCAATGAAGAGCTTTACAAGGGAATTCGCGAGGGAATCGCCGGCGCGTTTCCAAAAGGACCTCAAACCGCGGAGCAGAAAGCGGCGGAGGCCAAGAAAGCCGAGGAGGACGAAGAAGGCTCTTCCCCGTTAATGCCTTATTGGGGTTTCACGCTTACGGACGAAGAAATCTGGGAATTGGTGGCCTATATCCGCACGCTCCATAAGAACGAGGCCGATAAGATCGAGTTCAAGGAGAAGGGGGCCGAGGGAGAGAAGGAAGAAGGCACGGGACTTTCCCGCCCGCAGCCGGTCGCCTTTCCATCGGCCGATTCCCCGGCCGGCCGCGCCAAGATCGAGGAGGGGAAGCTTCTGTATGAAACGCGGTACTCCTGTTCGGGCTGTCACCGAATCAACGGAAAGGGCGGACAGATCGGTCCGGATCTCTCCCGCGCCGGTTTCCGCATGAATGCCGCATGGATCTATCAATGGATCCAGTATCCGCAAAGTTTCCGTCACGAGACCAAGATGCCGGCCTTCAACATGCCGGAGGCCGATGCGGTTGCGATCACGATGTACCTCAAAACCCTCCGGGCGGACGTCTCTTCCGAAAAGGCGCCCGGCAAGGACCCGGCCTGATCCACGGCTATCGGGCTCCGTCATCTTCTTGTGATGGATTTTTATTTTCGTCATACTTCCCTCGATCCATCTTTTCCAATCGTCCCATCGTAAAAGGTGCCTGTTGTACTAGCTCAGTAATTCGGTAACCTTTTCGAGTTTATCAAATGGGGATTGATAGTTCAATCCCCCATGTCTACGCAGGTGGTTAT
>JACQHO010000137.1 GCA_016198945.1 Nitrospirota bacterium
CTGGAACAACAACGCCGATTTTTCTCCCGACTTTCTGTATGAAATTGGACAGGCTGTCCAAAAAAGAGCGGCTTTAAAAAAATAGGAGGCTCCCTGCCTCCCCCGACCCTGAGCCTCCCTGTGTTCCAATATCGTATCTCCCCGTCTTGACCTTTGCTTCCAATTGCGATATATTCCGGCCTGATTTACCGCCGGTTTGAGCACGGCCTCGAAAACGGATTCACAACGAGGCCGCGACCCTCGATCCGGCTTCCGGAGGCTGTTGTTATGATCACATGCTCCCGTTGTTCTTCCCGCATACGTCCTTCGTTAGCCCTTCCAGATTTTGTAATCATCAATAGCCGTGCATCTTTACCTGTAGGGGACTGTGGCGTTCCCCATCGCAGACCAAACCAAATGGAGATCATTCCGTGAGCGGCTCAATGCCTCCCGAAAGAATCGTGAACTCTATTATCCATTTGCGCGGCTACAAAGTGATGCTGGATATCGATCTGGCAGCGCTATATGGCGTCGAAACCAGGGTGTTAAACCAGGCGGTCAAGCGGAACAGCGAGAGGTTTCCGGAAGACTTCATGTTTCGTCTCACCCGAGAGGAGATTCAAAGGATATCACAATTTGTGACATCCTCCCCACGATACCGAAATCTGAGGTTTTCAAAAAGCGTGAAAAGGTGCCTGTCACCTTTTGGAGCATAACTTATTGATATTTATGATGGCAGGATTCACTGACCACAGCCGGGCATGCTGATTTGACGGTTTTTAGGATAGTGACATCGCTTATCCTCGACCCATGATTTTTCCTCCTTGAGTTTTTTCCGCTTCTCCATTAAGCTCTCGGTTGATGTCTCACCCAGGGTCCAAAGATCAGGCGGCGCGGGAGGGTGGTTTCCCCTCGACGGCGCCTCAGGACGTTTTGCAGTCCACCTTCGGCTATTCCTCGTTTCGAGCGGGGCAGGAAGAGATTATCCGGGCGGTCCTCTCCGGGCGGGATTGCATCGGGGTGATGCCGACCGGGGCGGGCAAGTCGCTGACGTATCAGATCCCGGCCCGCATCCTTTCCGGAACGACCCTCGTGATCTCGCCGTTGATCGCCTTGATGAAGGATCAGGTCGACGGTTTGACCGAAATCGGAATTCGGGCGACCTTTATCAATTCAAGTTTGACCCCCGCGGAGCGCCGGGAGCGGATGGCGCTTGTAAAGACGGGGGAGGTTGATCTGGTCTATGCCGCCCCGGAGGGGTTGGAGGGTTCTCTCCTTGATTTTTTGTCCACCTGTCGGATCCATCTCATCGCGGTTGATGAGGCCCATTGCATCAGCCAATGGGGCCACGACTTCCGGCCCTCGTATCGAAACCTCTCGGGGCTGAAATCCCGCTTCGGACATGTTCCCGTTCTGGCGCTCACGGCGACGGCGACCGAAGAGGTGTCGGTTGATATCGTCCGGCAGATGGGGATGGTGGCGCCGCTCCGCTTTCGCGGATCGTTCTTCCGGCCGAATCTCCGTCTTCATGTTTACAAGAAGGGAAACGGACGGGAGACTAGGGAAGATATCCTGCGGATCGTTCAATCCCGTCCCGGACAGTCCGGGATCATCTATTGCCTCAGCCGGAAAAGCGTGGAACAGACCGCCGAATTTCTGACATCGCGCGGCGTTCGCGCCCTGCCCTATCACGCCGGGATGGAGAGCGATCTTCGGACCAGATCACAAGAAGCTTTTCAGCGGGATGACGTTGATGTGATGGTGGCGACGGTGGCCTTCGGCATGGGAATTGACAAATCAAACATCCGGTATGTGATCCATCGCGACATGCCGAAGAGCATCGAGGGGTACTATCAAGAGATCGGTCGCGCCGGCCGGGACGGGGTGGGGAGCGACTGCATCCTCTTCTATTCCTGGTCGGAGGTCTTAAGCTACGACCGGTTTTTGGACGACCTTGCGGATGACCGACTCCGAAACAAGGTCAGGGCGCAGACGCGGGAGATGTTCAACTGGGCCGAACGCCGTTCCTGCCGGCATCAGAGCCTGGTCTCCTACTTCGGCGAGACCCTCGCTCCCTGCGGCGCCTCCTGCGATGTCTGCGGAACGTGGAACCTGCTGGAGACGGTTCCGTACCCACGTCGTGGGCATCCTCAATCCGCGGCGTCGAGCGGCCCGGTCCCTCGAAGCAAAAAACGGATCGCCGTCCTGTCGGACGAAATTCCGGACGCGGACGGCGCGTTGTTCGTCCGCCTGAAGATATTGCGAAAGCGTCTGGCGGATCAGAAGGGCCTTCCGGCCTACCTCGTCTTCAGCGATGCGGTTCTGCTCCAAATGGCGGCGCTTCGCCCCTCCACGGAAGCCGAATTTCTTCAGATCAGCGGGGTCGGGCCGAAGAAACTCGCCCAATACGGGGCAATTTTCCTGGCGGAGTTAAAGAAATGACCGGCCGCATTCCCTCGGCGCCGTGGGTTGATTGGGAAAAAAAGAATTCGTTTTACCATGATCAGATTGAACGCTACCTGAGCTTTCATGCCTCGAAGGGCGACTCCTTGTTGGTTCTCGGTTGCGGAAGCGGGAGGATATTCGATGTGGCCCGTTCAGCATCGTGTGTCGGGATCGATACACGTCCGGAACTCATTGATCAGGCCAAAGCCGGATTTCAGAATCATCGGAATGTCGTTTTCCATCACGTGGATGATTATATAAACATGCCCGAGATGGGTCGAGTGTTCGACATTGTGATTCTCTGCGATGTCATCGCCGAGTTGACGGATATCCAAAGTCTGCTTGAAGGATTGAGGCGGTTTATGACCGCCCGGTCGCGGTTGATACTGAATTTCCACAGTCATTTATGGCACCCGATTCTCCTCCTGGCGGAAAAACTCGGACTGAAGCGTCCCACCCGAAACCCGACATGGGTAACCATTGAGGACATAACAAATCTTGCGATCCTGTCGGATTACGAGGTTATCACCCGGGAGCGGTGCATCCTTTTGCCCAAGAGGTTCTTGGGTCTTGGCCCGTTCGTGAATCGCTGGTTGGCCCCTCTGCCCGCCTTGGAGTTCCTGTGCCTGGAGAATATTATCGTGGCAAGACCGATGGGATTGAAGTCGGATTCAAGTCAGCCGTCCATAACGATCCTGGTTCCCGCGCGCAATGAAGCCGGAAATATTGAAAACATCATCAAGCGGCTTCCTCCCATGGGGAAACGGATGGAGCTGATTTTTGTCGAGGGAAACTCCACGGATGATACCTGGAATGAAATTCACCGGGTCCTCGATGCTTATCCCCAACTGGATATCCAGGTCCTGAAGCAGCCGGGTCGGGGAAAGGGAGATGCCGTTCGTTTCGGGCTTGCCCGGGCGACCGGGGATATTCTGGCCATTCTGGATGCGGACCTGACCATGCCGCCGGAGGATTTGCCGAAGTACTTCAATGCGATTGCCGCGAACAAGGGGGAGTTTATCAACGGATGCCGCCTTGTGTATCCGACCGAGAAGGAAGCCATGCGCTTTCTGAACATGATCGCGAACAAATTCTTCGGATGGCTGTTTACATGGCTGCTGGGTCAACGCTATCGGGATACCCTATGCGGGACAAAGGTGTTGTGGCGATCCGATTATGAGCGGATCGTTGCGAATCGAAGCTATTTCGGGGATTTTGACCCCTTTGGGGATTTTGATCTGATCTTTGGCGCCGCCCGTCTGGGTCTGAAGACGGTTGAACTGCCGATTCGATATAAAAGCAGGACCTATGGAACGACCAATATCAGCCGGTTCAGGCATGGTTTGTTGTTATTTCAAATGAGCATGATGGCCGCGGTTCGGTTGAAATTCAAGCGCCTCTGATCGATTTCTCCGGATGTTCTGTCGGAGCGGTTTTTGAAAAATCATAATTTAAAATTAAACGGGCTGATTGTTCTTGGCTTAATTGTGATGACGTTGGCGGTGTTCTGGCCGGTGGGTCGGTATGAGTTCGTCAATTTTGATGATGATATCTTTGTCTATGACAATCCCCATCTTCAGGACGGGTTGAGCTGGAATGGGATTCAATGGGCCTTGACCGCCGGTCTGATTGAAGATTCTCCAAACGCGGATTTTTGGATTCCGCTGACCTATCTTTCCCACCTGGCGACCTATCAATTCTTTGGGCTGGATCCCGGCCGGCATCATTGGGTCAACCTGGTTCTTCATTTGATGAATACCGTATTGCTGTTCCTGCTGCTTCGGCGGATGACGTCTGCGCCATGGCCCAGTGCGTTCGTGGCGGCGTTATTTGCGATCCATCCGCTGCATCTGGAGTCGGTCGCGTGGGTGACGGAAAGAAAGGATGTGTTGAGCGCATTGCTCTGGTTCCTGACGGTATGGGCCTACGTCCGGTACACGGAGCGAAGGGGGTGGGGGCGGTATGGTCTTGTGGCGGGGTTGTTGGTATTGGGATTGATGTCGAAACCGATGGTGGTCACCTTGCCGTTCGTGTTGTTGCTTCTGGATTATTGGCCCTTGGGTCGGGTCAAGCTTGATGAAATGGAACCGTTACTCCCCTTAAGAACGATCAGGGGGTTGGTGCTTGAGAAGCTTCCCTTATTGGCCATCTCCGCGGGTTTCGGTTGGCTCACGTATCTTCTCCAACACAAAGAGGGCGCGGTTGCATCGCTGGAGTCCGTTTCTATCGGGAGCCGCATCGGTAATGCACTGGTGTCTTATTTGGCTTACATGGGTAAAATGGCGTGGCCGGATAACCTGGCGGTCTTTTATCCGCATCCGGGGACGGCGCTGGCGATCGGACCGGCGGTGGGTTCCGGTTTATTCCTGGCGTGTATCACCCTCGGCGTGTTTTGGCTGACGCGGCGATGCCCCTATCTGACGGTGGGGTGGTTATGGTATTTGGGAACGCTCATTCCGGTGATCGGCTTGTTGCAGTCGGGCATGCAGTCCATGGCCGACCGGTATACGTATCTTCCGCTGGTCGGCCTGTTCATCATGATCGCCTGGGGGGCGCCCGATCTTCTTACAGGCCTGCGGCGCCGGCACATGCTGCTCGGAGTATCGGCCGTCGCGATTGTCATCGCTCTGATGGTCAGTGCCCGGCGGGAGTTGCCGAATTGGAGAAACGGCGCGACTCTGTTCAAACATGCGGTCCAGGTGACGACCGATAACTATCTGGCCCACTACAACTTGGGAAATGCGCTGACCCGAGATGGAAAACTTGACGAAGCGATATTCCATTATCAGGAGGCGCTGAAAATCGGTCCCGCGACTTTTGCCAGGCGTACTTACGTGGTCCACAACAGTATGGGGTCGGTCTTGGCCGATCAGGGGAAACTTTCGGAGGCGATTGATCATTACGCCGAGGCGCTCCGCTTGAGTCCGAACTATGCCAAGGCTCATAACAACTGGGGCCTGGCGCTGGAAAAACAGGGGAAACCTGAAGAAGCCGTCCGCCACTATGCCGAGGCGCTTCGTATCAGCCCTGATTTTGCCGAACCGCACAACAATTGGGGCCTGGTGCTGGATCAGCAGGGAAGACAGGATGAAGCCATTTTGCATTATCAGGAGGCGCTCCGGATTAAGCCAAAGTACGCCCAACCCCATAACAACTGGGGCCTGGCGCTGGAAAAACAGGGGAAACCGGAGGAAGCCGTCCGCCACTATGCCGAGGCGCTGCGAATTTCACCCGATGATGCCGAGGCGCACAACAATTGGGGGTCCGTCCTGGTTAAGCAGAAGAAATTTGATGAGGGAATGACCCATTTTCTGGCGGCCATACGGAGCAAGCCCGGATTGGTTCATCCCTATTACAATCTGGGGTGGGTGTTGGAAGGACGGGGAGAATACCGGAAAGCCGAGGATTATTTTTCCGAGGCGGTTCGAATCCGTCCGGAATTTGGTGATGCCCACTACAGCCTTGGCTGGGTTCTGGCAAAACAGGGAAGGAACCAGGAAGCCATGAGCCATTTTTCCGAGGCGGTTCGGATCAACCCCAACGATCCCGAGGCCGTTAACGGTCTTGGAGAGGTTTTCCACCGTTTGGGCCGCTACGATGAGGCGGTTCGTGCGTTTGAAACGGCTTTGGCAATCGATTCCCGGTTTCCCGGAGCCCGGGAGAATCTCCGCGCCGCCTCTATTGCTAGAGCGGGTGCGAAAAAGAAATAAGTCGAGACGTGCTTTGAATGCGAGGAGGCCTTACGCTTTTTTCCCGCCCAGCTTCCGTTTCAACTCGCCCGGTTTGAAGACGCCCTGCTCGGTGATGATGCCGGCGATATACTTCGCCGGCGTGACGTCGAAGGCCGGGTTGGCGACGTCCACGTTAGTGGGCGAAATGCGGACCTTGCCGAAAACGTTCGTCACCTCATCCGTATTCCGCTCCTCGATCGGGATGGCCTCTCCGGAGGCGATTGCGAAATCTATGGTCGAGGTGGGCGCCGCGACGTAAAAAGGGATTTTGTGGGCCTTGGCCAGCACCGCGACGGAATACGTGCCGATCTTGTTGGCAGTATCGCCGTTGGCCGCGATCCGGTCGGCCCCGACGAGACAGAGCCGGATCCCCCCTTTTTTCATGAAGGCCCCGGCCATGTTGTCCGTGATCAGCGTGGCCGGAATTTTGTTCTGCTGCAGCTCCCACATCGTGAGCCGCGCGCCCTGGAGGACCGGCCGCGTTTCATCCACCAGGATCTTGATCCGCTTCCCATCCTCCCATGCCGTGAAAATAACGCCGAGCGCCGTCCCATGTCCTCCGGTGGCCAGGGCGCCGGTGTTGCAGTGCGTCAGGATCGTATCGCCGTCGCGGATCAGCTTGGACCCGTGGCCGCCCATTGCGACGTTCCGCCGGATGTCCTCCTCATGGACGGCCTGGGCCTCCTGGACGAGCCGTTCTTTGATCTCCTCGACCGGCCGGTCCTTGTGAATCCGGACAAGGGCATTCATCCGGTTTAACGCCCAGAAGAGGTTGACGGCGGTGGGTCGCGTCGCGGCGATCGTGTCATGGATCGGTTTCAGCTGGCGGACAAAGTCATCGTACGTGGCGGCCTGA
Source organism: Nitrospirota bacterium (assembly GCA_016198945.1). GTDB lineage: Bacteria > Nitrospirota > Nitrospiria > JACQBZ01 > JACQBZ01 > JACQFA01. The sequence continues at coordinate 7,012 of JACQHO010000137.1, forward strand.
ATCGCCCGCGCGCCGAGCGCAAAACCCATGGCGGCTGCGATTCCGATGGCCGGCGCGCCCCGCACCCAGAGCTCCTTGATGCCTTTTGCGACGGTCTGATGATCGGGACAGTCGACCCAGACCACCTCGTGCGGGAGGCGGGTCTGGTCCAGCATCCGGACCACGGGACCGGTCGCGGCGATATGCCATTCAATCGGTGAAAACATCGTTGATTCATCTCCTCAAAATGCATTGTAATGAAAATTGGAACCTCGGTCAAGCGGCGGATCGGCGGCGTGATCCGGAAGAAAAATCGGGCCGGTGTTCATTGACATTTCCCATTCGAACCTGATATTCTCTTCACTCGCCCATGGTCATTGCGGTTCCCAAAGAGATCAAGGACCACGAGTATCGCGTTTCACTGACGCCGGAAGCGGTCCGGGCGGTCGTCCGGGCGGGCCATCGGGTCTGGGTGGAGCCGGGGGCCGGCCAGGGAAGCGGTTATTCCGATGAGGCGTATCTTTCGGCCGGGGCCCAGCTGGCACGAAATCGGGAACGGCTGTTCGGGGAGGCCGATCTGATCGTCAAGGTCAAGGAGCCTCTGACATCGGAATATTCCCTGCTTCCAAAAGGCCGGACGCTCTTCACCTTTCTTCATCTGGCGTCCGATCGCCCCTTGACCGAGGCGTTGCTCGAGCGAGACGCGATCGCAATCGCATATGAAACGATCCAGGACCCGGACGGGTCGCTTCCGGCGCTTCGTCCGATGAGCGCGATTGCCGGACGGATGTCGGTCCTGATGGGCGCCTATTATCTTCAAAAAATCCATGGAGGGAGCGGCGTCCTCCTTCCGGGGGTTCCGGGCGTGCCGCCGGCCCGCGTGGTCATTCTGGGGGCCGGAACGGTCGGAACGAATGCCGCGCAGATGGCAGTGGGGCTCGGCGGCCAGGTGACCCTGTTTCATCGTGAAGCGGACCGCATCCGGAATCTGGAAGAGGCCTTCAGCGGGAAAATCGCCCTGAGAGTCTCCAAGCCGGAACTGATCGAACAGGCGGTGCTGAGCGCGGATCTGGTGATCGGCGCGGTGCTGATGACCGGGGCGAAGGCCCCGAAACTCGTCAGTCGGCATTTGGTGGCCGGGATGCGAAAAGGGTCCGTGATCGTGGACGTCTCGATCGATCAGGGCGGATGCATCGAGACCGCCCGGCCGACGACCCATTCGAATCCGGTCTATATGGTAGACGGCGTGATCCATTATTGCGTTGCGAACATGCCCGGCGCGTTTCCGCGGACGGCGACGGCGGCACTGGTGAAGGTGACGCTTCCGTATTTATTGAAACTGGCCGACAAGGGGGTCGTTGAGGCCTGTCGCGACGACGACGCGCTGGCCAAGGGGGTGAACATTTATAAAGGAAAGGTCACGCATCCCGGGGTGGCCGAGGCTCATGGGATGAAATGCGAAGAGTGGCCGTGAGGAGTGAAGCGTAAGGAGTGAGGAGTAAGCTGAATTTTTTCTCCTTACTCCTGACGACTCACTTTTCACAGATCATCGGGGCGTAGCGCAGCCCGGTAGCGCGCCAGCTTCGGGAGCTGGATGTCCGCGGTTCAAATCCGCGCGCCCCGACCATTTTTATCACGCCCGTAACACGAGGGCGGGATTTGTTCCCGAGCGGAAAGGCCTGGCGGCCGAGATTGTATGCCGCTCCTTTGGAGCGGTGCGTGGTCAAATCCGCGCGCCCCGACCATTTTCTATTTTCTGTTTATTCATGATGCCGGTATCCGCCGAAATGCTTGTGAGGGGTCGCGTACAGGGCGTCTATTACCGGGCGTTTGCGCAACAGGCGGCGCAACGATTGGGTCTCGCCGGCTTCTGCCGCAATCTTCCCGACGGCCGCGTCGAAGTGGTCGCGGAAGGCGATCGGGACGTGATCGAAGCCCTGGTGGAACAGCTTCGGATCGGGCCGCCGCGTGCAAAAGTCGAGGATGTCGAGGTCCACTGGGAACCGGCCGGGCATCGATTCAAGGATTTTTCGATCCGCTATGATTAAGCCCCGTGAGGAAAAGGGAGTTTCCGGATGAGTCCGCAGGGGGACGACGATGAAAAGGCCGCTTCATTAGACGACGAGGCCGAGCATTCCGAAACCGGTTCGGCCTCCAGTCCGGGCGAGGAGGAGCCGGAGGAAAAGGTCGCGGCCGAGCCGGCCGAGACGATGGATGCCGTTAAAAGTTATCTGAAGGAGATCCGAAAATCGGTGCTGTTGACGTTCGAGCAGGAGCAGGATCTCGGAAAACGGATCCAGGAGCAAGGGGATGAAGACGCCCGCCGGCAGATGATCGAGTC
>JACQHO010000142.1 GCA_016198945.1 Nitrospirota bacterium
TGCGGAAGCTGGTCCACGCCCACCGGGACGACGTCGGCCTTGTAGATCAGGATGTCGGCCGATTGAAGGACGGGATAGCCCAGAAAACCGTACGTCGTCAGATCCCGCTCGCGGAGCTCCTCGATTTTCTCCTTGTAGGTCGGGTTCCGCTCAAGCCACGGCACCGGCGTGATCATCGAAAGGAGCAGATGCAGCACGGCATGTTCCGGCACCCGGGACTGAATAAAAACGGTGCATCGATCGGGATCGATCCCGGCCGAAAGCCAGTCGATCAGCATCTCGCGGATGTACTCCCGGATGCGGGTCGTGTCGGCGTAATTCGTTGAGAGCGCGTGCCAGTCGGCCACAAAAAAATAGGCGTCGTACTCCTGCTGGTACTTGACCCAGTTGTCCAACGCCCCCAGCAGATTTCCCAAATGCATCCGCCCGCTGGGTTGCATCCCGCTCAGCATTCGTTTCTTCGTCTTCTTCACGATCCCCGACCTCCCTCAGAATGCGTGAGCCCTTCCGATCAAAAAATGAACGGATTCACGCCCAGTATCCACATCATGATGCTCATGATCATCGGCGAGATGATCTGCGACCAGAACCCGAGCGGATCAAGAAGAACCATCGCGATGATGATAAAAAACCCGAACGGCTCGATACTGGCCCAGGCCTCCGACTGACGGTGCGGCAGAAGACCCACCATCACGCGGCCGCCGTCCAACGGCGGAATCGGGATCATGTTAAAAACCGCCAGAACGACGTTCCATTTCACGCCCTCCAGCAGCATCAGTAAAATCGGAACCAGGAGCATCGCAGCCGGATCGCTCCAGACGGACGGTCCGCTCCCCGGACGCAGGTGAAAAATCAAGCCCGGATTGATCGTCAGGATCAGACGAAACAGGGCGCCGCAAAGAATCGCCAGGATCAGATTCGTGGCCGGGCCCGCGCCCGCCACCCAGATCATGTCCTCCTTGGGCCGGCGAAGGTTCATGAAATTCACCGGCACGGGCTTCGCATAGCCGAAGACAAACGTGCCTTTCGTCGCGATCAGGAGAAAAATCGGAATGAGGATCGTCCCCACGGGATCAATGTGCGGCAGGGGGTTGAGCGTCAGCCGGCCGAGCATCCGGGCGGTCGGATCGCCCCGCTTGTTCGCCACCCAGCCGTGCGCCACCTCGTGGAGGATCACCGCGAGCAGGATCGGAATGGCCGAGATCGAGATCTGTTGTATCACATGGTTGATATTCATAGCGTCCGGGACATTAATTGATCTGAACGAATTTCCCGTCTTTGGCCTGAATGACGTACAGCCGCTTGGACAGATCCCCCGCCGGTGTGGCGCTGATCGGCCCGGTGACTCCGGAGTAATTCTGGATCCGGCCCAGATAATCCCGGACCGCCTCGCCGTTCACGGCGCCCTGCTGCAACGCCTTCAGGATCAGCGCGGCGGTGTCAAAGGCCTGGGCCGCGAGAAGGGTCGGCTCCTCGTCGTACCGGTTCCGGTATCGCTCCACGAAGGACCGCACCGCCGGGTCCGAGCTGCCGGGGAAGAACCCGTCCACAAAGATCCCGCCGTTGATATATTTCCCTCCGATCCGGAAAAGATCCTGCGAGTTCCAGCCGCTCGTGCCGAGAAGCGTCACGCCCTGAATCTCGTAGAAGGCCAGTTGAGCCGCGATCAAACCGGCCTGGTCATAATCGCCCGGCATAAAAACGGCGTCGAAACCGGGCCGGTACTCCCGGATCTCGCCTTTTTGCTGGGGCGGCGGGCCGAGGATTCCGTATTTGGCCAGATCGGCTTCCTTTAAAAATTTGATCGGCCGTCCGAAATCGGTGGCCTGCGGATCGTACGACGCCCGCCCGATGATCTCGCCGCCCCGCGAAACGACCTCTTCGGAGAAAACGCGCATCATCTCCAAACCGTATCCGTCTTCGGAATAAAGAATGCAGAAGCGGTTCAGATGAAGCGTGGTCACCGCGTAGGCCGCGATCTCGCGGGCCTGTTGCCGGTTCGTGATCGAGTTGCGAAAAACGTATTTCCACGGTTTCGCCCATTCCTCCGACGCCGCGGGCGTCAGCAGCGGAACACGATAGGCATCCGCCCGGGGCGCCGCCGCCGTCACCTGACGGCTCAACATGGGACCGATGATGGCGCTCACGCGATAGTCCCTCGCCAGCTCCTCCAGGCCGCTTTGAAGCGCGGTCGCCTCTGATTCCGTGTCCTTGATGACGATCCCGACGGACTTTTCCGGGACCTCCTCCGGTGCGGAATCCACCGCCAGCCGGATGCCGTTCAACGCCTGCTGGCCGAACGGTTTCAGGCGACCCGACAGCGGGAGCAGCGCCCCGATGAGATACCGGCGGCTCAGATACATCTGGCGGATCGCCGCGAGCCTGCCCCGCGCCCTGGAAACGGCCTTGTGCCTGGGATAGATCAAAAGGAAACGGCGCAGATCGCGCTCGGCCTCGAAATACTCCCGCGCCGATTCACGAAGATCGGCCAGCCTCAAGAGGGCCGCATCGCCCGGATATCCCTTTGGGAACCGTCGCACCAATTCTTCGAGATCCGGCTGTGAGCTTTGCTCCAACAATTCCCCCACCCGGTTCTCGATCGCCTGCTTTTCTTCCTCCCGGCCCCCTTCCTTCTTCAGCAGTTCCATCACGGCCTGGACGCGGTCTTTTTTCCTCAGCAGGACCTCGACGATTCGATCGGTCAGGGCCTCCCGCGCCGCCGGATCCGGATTCGAACTCCGATCGAGCTCAAGGATCAGGATCGCGCCGTCATACTGCCCCAGCCCGATATACGCCTCGACCAGCTCACGGCGGGCCTCCTCGATCAAGGGCGAACCGGGAAACTCGTTGATCAACTTTTGATACTGGGCGACGGCATCGGCATCGTTCTGCCTCTGTCGGTGGATCCGGGCCAGACCGAAATAGACCTGATCCCTGAGCGACGACTCCGGATAGGTTGTCAGCAGGAGTTCAAGGGCGATCTGGGCCTGCTCCAGCTCTCCGGCAACGACGGCCGCGGTCGCCCGATCCAGCAGTTCCTGAGCCTCCGCATCCCTTGACGCGCTCGTTTCAGTTTCCGGAGGCGCCTGGGCACGGACCGGCGCATGAAGCGCGAGCCCTAAAATCAGCGCGGCCGGAAAAATTCCGGCCACGGTCCTTCGACACCGCATCTTCGATAAAACCGTCGTCGTCCCCACAGCAGGTCACTATAAGATAAGTGAAACCTCCTGTCAACTGAACGATCCTTGTCGGACAGACGGCTTGTGTTTAACCCTCGATTGAAGTAACATGGTTTAAACGGACGGCCATCCCCATGCAGGCGCAAACCCGACAGTTTCTCCAATACCTTACGGTCGAGAAGGGACTCGCCCCCAACACGATCGCGGCCTACGGCGCCGACCTGAAATGGTTTTCCGAATTTCTGAAGCATCAGGGACGGACCGCGCTGGAGGAGGTGACCCGGCGGGACCTCCTGGATTTTCTCGCCGCGCGAAAACGGAACGGGCTGTCCTCCCGTTCGCTCGCGCGCCAGATCGTGACGCTCCGCACGTTTTTCCGGTTTTTAAACCGCGAGAAGATCCTGCGGACGGATCCCACCGAAAACATCGAATCGCCGCGCGATTGGAAACGCCTGCCGAAGACGATGGCCTATGAAGAGGTCGAGCGCCTGCTTAACTTTCCGAAGGGCGTCGGCCCGTCGGCCGTTCGCGACGACGCACTGATCGAATTGATGTACGCCACCGGCCTGCGCGTTTCGGAAGTGACCGCGCTCCCGCTGCAGGCGGTCAATACCGTTGCCGGATACGTCCTCGCCACCGGCAAGGGGCGCAAGCAGCGGATCGTCCCCACCGGCGACATGGCCCTGCAAAAAATCAAGACCTATCTGGATACGGCCCGGGCGAAACTGACCAGGGGGCAGGCGTCCGATCGCCTTTTTGTAAACCGCTCCGGACGCGGTCTTACGCGCCAGGGCTGCTGGAAGCTGTTGAAGAAATACGTGCGACTGGCCGGGATCAGGCGTTCCGTCTCGCCCCACATGCTGCGGCATTCGTTTGCGACCCATCTCTTGGAGCGGGGCGCCGATCTGCGTTCGGTTCAGGCGATGCTCGGCCATGCCGATCTGTCCACCACGCAGATCTATACGCAGGTCACGCGTCAACGCTTGAAACAAATTCATCAACAACTGCATCCGCGGGGATGATGGGATTCCGGCGGGGGTTCATCGGGAGGATTCAGGAGGGGCGCGCTTCCACGGCCTTTTTGACGCGGAACAGGAGATCTTCCGCCGGGGTGTCCTTTTGAATATAGCCGTCCGCGCCCAATTCCCGGAGCTTATGGACATCGGTCAGATCCTTGTGAACCCCGGTAATGCAGAGAACCGGCAACGTCTTGACCGCCCCGCCGGCCTTGACGATCCGCAGCACCTCGAAGCCGCTCAATTGCGGCATCTGAAGATCCAGGATGAGCAGGTCGAAACCGCCGGGCTTCAGTTTCTCAAGGACCTCCATCCCGTCTTGAGCTTCGGTCACATGGTATCCGGCACCCTGCAGAATGCCCGTGAGATGTTTTCGGACCGCGGCGGAATCATCCGCCAATAAGATCTGCTTGGCCATGCGCTTAGTATACCAATCCCCCCGATCTTGTCAACCGAAAACTGACCTACTGAACGGCGACCTTTTTCATGACATCCCCCCGGCGAATTTTCTGAATCACCTCCAGCCCGGCCTTGTCCGTCACCTGACCGAAGACGGTATACTTGCCGTCCAGGAACGACTGGGGGGCGAGGCAGATATAAAACTGGCTGTCGGCGCTGTCCGGGTCCTGCGCACGGGCCATCGCCACCGTGCCGAGAAGGTGCGGCTTCTTGTTGAATTCGGCTTTCAGCTTGACGCCGGATCCGCCCGTACCGTTTCCGTTCGGATCCCCGCCCTGAATGACGAAACCCGGCTCGACCCGGTGAAAGGTCAGGCCGTTGTAAAAGCCCTGTTTGACCAGCTCCGTGATCCGCGCCACGGTCTTGGGCGCCACATCGGGATACATCTCAAAAACAATATTTCCCTTGTCCGTTTCGATCGTCACCACCGGATTTCCTCCCTGGGCCCGGGCCGTTCCGATAACGGTGCCCGTCATGCCCATGCTGAAGATGAATGTGAACACTGCAACCCCCTTGATCCATCTGCTTCTCATATCCGTCTCCTTCTCAACGATGCGAATCAATATTTCGCTCAAACCAGTCGATCAATACGCCCTCCTTCAGACCGTAATCGCTGACGATCACCTCGCGCATCCCCAGCAGCCGCATCGCGGTCATCAGAAGCGCCGTCCCCGGGATGATCAGATCCTCGCGTCCTTTCTCAAGTCCCGCAAGCGTTCTCCGTTCATTCAAGCTCATGCCGACCAGCGTCCGGTACCAGGCCTCGATCTGTTCCAGTCCGAGGCTCATGTTTTGAATTCGAGCCGCCTCATAAACCGTCATCCGCAGTTCCAGCGCAGCCAGGGTCGTCACCGTTCCGGCCGTTCCGATCAAACGATGCCCGGAGATGGGGGGATTCTCCCCATGCCTTGTGAAGGAACCCAATGATGTTAAAACCGGCCCGATCGTCTCTTCGATTCCGCGGATCAACCGATGCCGATCCGCCTCGGACAACGGATCGGACGCGAGGTAACGATCGGCCAGTTTGACAACGCCGATTCCCACGGTTTTCATTCCCCGGACCTCGCCGTCCGTCACGACCATCCATTCCGTGCTGCCGCCGCCGATGTCCATCACGAGGATATTCCGGTCGTCGGCCCGCAGTCCGTAGCGGACGCCCTTCAGCGTCCGGCGGGCCTCCTCCTCGCCTGAAATGACCTCGGCCTCCAGGCCGATCTCCTCCCTCACCCGATCCAGAAACAGCCGCCGGTTGCCGGCCTCGCGAACCGCGCTGGTCGCGACCGCAATCACGTCATCGACGGGATGCTCCGCCACGACGGCATGGAACTCTTTCAAGGCCCGAAGGGTTCGGGTGATCGCCGGCGGCGACAGGAGACCGCTGTTCACCATGCCTTCTCCCAACCGCGTGATCCGGCGTTCTTCACGGATCGGGCGGAACTCGACACGACTCCCCTTCCGACGCATCTCGGCGATCAACAACCGCAACGCGTTCGTCCCGATATCGATTCCGGCCAGGATCATTTCCCGTCTTGCTCTTCCTCCCGGTCGAAATCATCCCGCTCAGCCATCTGTTTTTCAAGTTCGGCCCGTTTCACGTCGATTTCCCGGACCAGATGGGACCCTTCCTTGTCTTTCATGAAGTCCGGATGGCCGGACTGGAGTTTCATCAATCCATACTTTCCCAGCGCGCGATAGGCCGAGGCCAGATGTCGGTGAGCCGCCTGCAGCCGGCGTTGAAATTTCAACCGGTCCGCCTCCTGCGACGAATAAACGGCCGCCGTCAGCGCCCCTTTTCGCAACAGCACGATACCGTGATAGAGATCGTCTTTGATGCGCGACCATTGCAGCATGGTTTCGTATCCTATCCAAAGCGGGTGCAAAGATCAAGTCGCTTTCATCGCGGAGGCAATCTCCGCGCTGTGCGGTGTCGTCCCGCCGTCAATTTACAGAGCGGAGTTTATCCGCCTGAGGCGGATTTATCTCCGCAGGTCGATCCCGGAAGGGCGCACTCAACTGACCGTGAACAGTTCCAGTTTTCCCTTCCATTTCCGCGCGAGCGCCGCCTTGAGAGCGGCATGCTCCGGTTGGGCAAGTTGCGGGTCGCTCGAAATCATTTTCCAGGCCTCGTCACGCGCCCGTTCCAGAAGCTTCGCGTCGCGCAGGATATTCGCCACCCGCAGCTCCGGCAGGCCGGACTGGCGCGTTCCGAAAAATTCTCCCGGCCCCCGGATCGCCAGATCCTCCTCGGCAATCACGAAGCCGTCCTGGCTGCGGACCATCGTTTCCAACCGCCGCTTGGCCTCCTCCGAAACCGGGGGAGCGGCCATCAGCACGCAATACGATCGGTGGCTTCCCCGGCCCACCCGTCCGCGGAGTTGATGGAGTTGCGACAGGCCGAACCGTTCGGCATGCTCGATGATCATCACCGTTGCGTTGGGGACATCAATTCCGACCTCGATCACGGTCGTGGCCACCAGGATCTGGATCCGCCGTTTCTTGAAGGCCTCCATCACCTTTTCTTTTTCCTCCATCGGCATCCGCCCGTGAAGCAGTCCGATTTTCAATGAGGGGAAAACCTCCCGCTGCAGATGATCCGCCATCTGCACGGCGGCCTTCAGATCCGTCTTCTCCGATTCTTCAACGATGGGATAAACGACATAGACCTGGCGTCCCTCCGCCGCCTGCCCGGCCAGAAGGGAATAGGCCCGGGCGCGCTTCGATTCATAATAGAGGCGGGTCTCAATGGGCGCCCGGCCCTTGGGAAGCTCATCAATCACCGAGAGATCCAGGTCGCCGTGAAGGGTCAGCGCCAGCGTGCGGGGGATCGGCGTGGCCGTCATGATCAGTACATCCGGCCGGGATCCTTTTCCTCGGAGCAGTGCGCGCTGCATCACGCCGAACTTGTGCTGCTCATCCACGACCACGAGCCCCAAGCGGCCGAAGCGAACCTCCTCCTGGATCAGCGCATGGGTTCCGATCACAAACGCCGGCCCGCCGGCCGCAACCGTTTTCAACGACCGGGCCGTTTCCCGCTTGGGTTGGCCGCGGGTGAAGAGAAGACAGGGCAGATTGAACGGCTTCAGCCACTGCTTCACGGTGAGATAATGCTGCTCGGCCAGAATCTCGGTCGGCGCCATCAAGGCGGCCTGATATCCGTTGTCGGCCGCGATCATCATCGCGGCCAGCGCAACGACCGTCTTTCCGCACCCGACATCCCCCTGAAGAAGACGGTTCATCGGATGCGGCCGGGCCATATCGCGCTTGATTTCCTCCAGTACGGAGGTCTGCGCGCCGGTCAGTTGATAGGGAAGTCCGGCAAGAAACCGTCGTAGACACGGGCCGTCGGTCTGAAAGGGAGTGCCCTCCGATTCCTCCGATGCTTCACGCCGCTTCAGGCCCAGGCCGAGTTGAAGCAGAAAAAACTCGTCAAACGCCAGGCGGCGATGGGCCTCGCTCCGACCCTCGTTCAATATCTTCAGCGAGGTTCCCTCCAATGGAAAATGGGCGCTTTTCAGCGCTTCCGACAAAGGAATAAAGGAGTGAGACCGGAGGAGAAATTCGGGCAGGATTTCCAGAAGGCGGGAGGTATACGCATCGAGAACGGCCTTGATCAGCGATCGAACCGTTCGGCTGGTCAGCCCCTGGGTCTCGTGGTAGATCGGGACGATCCGACCGGTATGCAGTCCGACGGGGACGGCCTCCGGTCCGCCCCCCGCCCGCCGGACGGGCAGGGCCGGCGCGGCCTCATCCAGGATTTCATAAACCGGGTTTTCGATCTCCAAGCCGCGGCCCTGATAGCGGTTGACTTTTACTTCTCCGGTCAGCATCACCCGTTGGCCGTTTTTAAACACCTTTTGCAGATAGGGTTGGTTGAACCACTTCACAAGGATCGAGCCGCTCTCATCGCCCGCCACCATCTCAAAGATCTTGAAGCGACGGCGCGAAGTGATCGTGAGATGCGTGGATTGAACCGTCACGCAGACCGTAACCTCCCGGCCCGGCGCGAGTTCCGCGACCGGCTTGAGACGGCTGCGGTCTTCATACCGCCAGGGCAGGAAATAGAGAAGGTCCTCCAGCGTACGCAGTCCCAGCCGTTCGAGCCATTCAGCCCGCTTGGGACCGACGCCCTTCAAATACTGCACCGGCCGGTCCCATAAAGCCGCATCGGGATGCGGGCCGACCGGTTCGTCCCCCGCGGCCCCGTCAACCGAAGCGGCCGACGCCCGATACGGAATACGGTCCAGAAGCTCCCGCGCTTTTTGGAGCCGGGCCTGACGCGCCGGTTCGGCCTGCCCGTCGTAATCGGCAAAGAGGTCGCTTAAGGCGGTCAAGGAAGTCGCATCTTCCTCGGAAGGATTTTGGGCCAGGGCCGCCTGAACCTGCTGTGTGACGAAGGCAGCCAGACCCTTGATCTTCATAATTTGCGCAAAGTTTTTTTGAGCGGCGAATCGGATGGGCTTTCGAAGACGGTCGAGGATGGCCTCCAGAGGCTCGACTTTGCTCACCATGGCAGGGCGCGGTTTTCGCAGAGACACGGCAGACATCGTCTCCGCATTTCTCCATATTTCTTCAGACATGTCTGCTGCGAGCTTGCACTCGGCGATTTGCAGCCGATGTGTCGCAGCATGCAGGAAAACCCTTGTCACGCGACGGGCGATATGTTACCATAGCGACACTGTTTCTGCAACTCTAACGAAAAGAAGGAGAAGTTCCGTGGCGTACGTATGTGAAATCTGCGGCAAAGGACGGGTCATGGGGATGAAGGTCAGTCATGCCCATAATAAATCGAAGCGGCCTTTTTATCCCAATCTTAAATCCGTCCAGGCGCTGGTCGACAACACGACCCGTCGGATCAAGGCCTGCACCCGTTGCATCCGCTCCGGCTGGGTAAAAAAAGCCGTCTAAAACCTGATTTCGGCAATCCGGTGGTCGGCCGCGTGGATTTCCCCAGCGAGCAAAGCGAGCGAGAGGGGGAGGCTCCATCCGGCTTCGCCGGTGGAGGGGGCGACGCGAGCCCCTACAAACGATGATCGAAATTTTCACCTTCTCAAAAGAAAACGGCCTCCAGAGAACGACGGACGTCGGGACGCTTCCCGGCCTGCTGAAGGAAGAAACGGAATCGATCTGGGTCGATCTGGAAACGCCGACGGAAGAAGAGAACCAGATTCTCTCCGCGATCTTCAATTTTCATCCCCTGGCGATCGAGGACTGCATCGCCGAATCCCACCTTCCCAAGCTCGATGACTTCGGGGATTACCTCTTTCTCGTGCTCCATGGGGCCCGGCGCGGGGAAGTTTCGGGAACGTTCAAAACGGTCGAGCTGAATTTTTTCCTGGGCAAGCGCTACCTGGTCACCTACCACCAGCAACTGTCCCGAAGCATCAACCGGACGAAGGAACGGTGCCTGAAAAATTCCCTGGCGATGTCCCGCGGGATGGATTTTCTTCTTTACGAGATTCTGGATGGGACGGTCGACAACTATTTTCCCATCCTGGACGACTTTGATGAAGTGGTCAACGAGCTGGAATACGAGGTGATCCATAATCCCAGCAAGGAAACCTTGAATCGGATCTTCTCGCTGAAACGCGACGGGATGGCCCTCCGGCGGGTCACCGGCCCGCAGCGGGAAATCCTCAATCGGCTGAGCCGCGATCCGTTCGCGGTGATCAACAAGCGCACCGCCATTTACTTCCGCGATGTCTATGACCACCTGGTCCGGATTTCGGAGCTGGCCGACTCGTACAAGGATCTCACCACCGGTCTTTTGGAGGCGTATCTCTCGGTCGTCTCCAACCGATTGAACGAGATCATGAAGGTGCTGACGGTTTTCACGGCCGTCATGATGCCGTTGACCGTCATCACGGGGCTCTACGGGATGAATTTCAAATACATGCCCGAACTGGACTGGCCCTACGGTTACCATGTGACCCTGGGGATCATGGCGGTTGTCATCGTCGTGATGCTGGGATTTTTCCGAAAGAAGAAGTGGATTTAGGCGGATGGAGGGGGCGACGCAAGCCCCTAAAATAGATACCGGAAGCCGACCGAGAGGCCGTAATCGGGACTCGGCTTGGTCAGGCCCGCCCGGGCCGTCAGACTCAGGACTTTATCGGTATCCACGTCGTACAGCATCCCGGCCAGGATCGCGAGCGGATCCTCCGACTGGTTCGGATTCCGGTTCGTTTCACCGGCCAGTTCACCCACCACATGAAGATAATCCGCAACCGTCAGGTAATCAAAAGCCACGCTGTAGGTGAGAACATCATCCATGTTGCTGTTGGGAGGATTCCCGACGAAGACGTATCCGAAATTCAGATGAACCGTCACCGGAAAGAATTCTTTCGAGGCGATCGCCCGGATCCCCACGTCGGGCTCCCCCGTGCATTCCTCCGATAGAAACTTGTCTTCATCACAGCTCGGGAATTTGACCGTGATCTGCCCGGCGATCGAAACCGGAGTCGCCTCCCGTCCCTTGATGAACCGAATCTTGGCCTTCAAGGTCAGATCCCCCAGCCCGTCCTCATCGCCCGGCCCGTCCACTTTTCGAAAAGCGTACGGCGCATCCACCGAGAAATCGAGGTTGTTGATCAGTCCGTAGCTGAGTTCACCCCTCAGAATGTACCGGGTGCTTGCCGGCTTTTCATTCCAGTGCGTCTGCTGAAAACTGACGTCCAGCCTCGATCGGCCGCGGTCGACCGGAACGGCCGTCTCGGAAGCGATGTAGGGAAGAAGCGCAAAAGCCGGACCGGATGAAAGGATGGCCAGGGAAAAAATAAGTCCGACTAAAAAAGGTCGCGCGGTCATGAGGAGCCTCTTTCTGCCGCCGGATCATTGCGGCGCAAAACTTGCCGCATTCTACTGGGTGGCCGGCGGAGTTGTCAAGGAGATTTCAGTTCGCCCGGCGGAAGACTTTTGACTTCATAAACCGTCACGGATTGCGTCCGGCCCTTGACCTGAACGAGGGGCATTTCCCGGAGCTCAAGATGCCCAAGCCGGCTCCTTCCCGTTTGAGTCTCGATCAAGGGACGGATCCGGCGGTAGGTGTATTCGGTGATCAGGATCGAAGCGTTCTGCTGGCGGGTCAGCCCCTCGACGCGTGCCGCAAGATTCACGTGATCGCCAATGACGGTGTAGTCCATCTTCTTCCCCTCGACGCCGGTGTTCCCGACCAGGACCGCGCCGGTGTTGATCCCGATCCCCGAATCCAAAACGACCTTTCCCTCGGCGCGCCACTTTTCCTGAAGCCGATCGAGCTCCTGACGCATATGAATGGCGCAGCGGGCGGCCAGTTCGGCATGATTCGGTTGATCGACCGGCGCGCCCCAGAAAACCATGATGGCGTCCCCCACGAACTTGTCCAGCGTCCCGTCCCATCGAAACACGACCTCCGTCATGGCCTTCAGGTATTCGTTCAGCGTCGCCACGACCTGCTCCGGCTCATGGCCCTCCGAGAATGTGGTGAAGCCACGGATGTCCGAGAACAGGATCGTGAGCTCCTTTCGCTGGCCGCCCAGGCGGGCCGTTTCCGGACGGCGGACAAGCTCCTCCACGATCTTCGGGCTGACGTAGCTGGAGAAGATCGCGCGGATCTCGTGCGCCTTCCGCTCCTCGACGAGATACCGATCGGCCGTAATGGCCGTGTAGATCGCAAGCAGCGTCCCGACCGGCATCACCGCATTGAGCCACCATCCACGCCAGACGAACATCCACTGAAGCCAGACCAGGAGGGCCGCGAGCAGCCCGGCGGCAAGCGCCGTCCCGTAGAGCCCCTTGAGCCGCGTGAGCGGGACGCCCAGCCCCAGCCCGATGATAAGGATCGTCGCAAGATCGATCGCCTTGTGGACCCAGGTGTGATGGACGAAGCTTCCCTGTAAAATGTTGGCCAGCGCGGTCGCGTTTTTCTCGACGCCGGGATAGTTGTTCGAGAACGGCGTGATCTTCTGGTCGTACGTTCCGAGCGCCGAGGTTCCCACGAGGACGATCTTGTTCAGAAGCGCGTCACGCGGAATGCCGCCGCTTAGGACCTCCGCGGCCGAATAATACGGAAAGGACTGTTCTTTCCCGTAATAATTGATCAGAAGACGCCCGTACTCGTCCGTCGGAATGAAGCGCTCGCCCAGCCGGATACCCCGGCCGATCTCCAAAACCATCTCCTCCTGAGAATCCTCCGAAGCCAGTCGCGCCAGTTGAAGAGGCAGGGACGGGAAAAACTCCTCGCCGTAACGAAGCACGAGAATCTCGCGCCGAAGCGTCCCGTCCGGCTCCGGCAGTGCGTAGACATGGCCAAGGGCTTCCGCGGACGGGCCGATCGGCTTGATCGGCGGCAGGCCGTCCTCGGCCGTTTTGATGCGAAAAGTCCTCTCGACCGAGACCTGCGTCACCCGACGGAAGGCCGACTCATCAATGAAATCGGGATGACGGCTTTTCGATGCAGGATTCTGATTTTCTCCTTCAACGGGAACGAGCAGCGGCAGTCCGATCACGACCGGCCGCGCCGAGCGAATCGCTCCTGCCAGAAGGGCGTCGGCATCGCGCGATTCGGGCTCGCTGTAGAACAGATCGAGTCCGATCAGCCGCGCGCCGGACGCCTTGATCCGCTCGACCAGACGTGCCTGTATGCGGCGCGACCACGGCCAGCGGCCGAGCTCGGCAAGACTTTTCTCGTCAATCGCGACGATGACGATATCCGGACCGGGATTCTGTGTCCCCCGGATCCAGAAACGGAGGTCCAGGGTCCGGTCCTCGAGCTCTTCGACGAAGCGCGGATAGACGCTGTAAAGGGCCAGGGCCACCGTCGTAATCAGAACGGCCAAGATCAATCCTCGGATCTCAGCCGGCTTCCTCATTGTAGATCAATCTGGTCTTGTTTTCTGATAGAAATGTTGGTGTTGAAGTTGGGAAACCCTGTTAGACTTGTAAAATCGGTGGCTGTGGGGCTGGACAGGTTAAAACCGTCAAACCGTGTCACCCAGATAGACGTTGTCGAGACA
>JACQHO010000034.1 GCA_016198945.1 Nitrospirota bacterium
TCGTTCGCCTCCGGAAAGCGTGCTCACCGTGGATCGAAGTCGTTCCGGTGGAAACAGAAAGTCTTGAAGGTAGCCCGCGACATGACGGGAGCGGCCGTTGATCGTGACGGACTGGCCTCCGCCGACGATTTCCATCAGCGTGGCCCCGGGATCGAGGAGGTTGCGCTGCTGATCGAAATAGGCCGTCTGAAGCCGCGTGCCGCGATAGAGACGGCCGGAATCGGGCGGCAGGTCGCCCAGGAGCAGCTTAATCAGCGTGGACTTTCCGGCGCCGTTGGGCCCGATGATCCCGATGCGATCCCCGCGCATGATGCGTGTCGTAAAATCACGGATGACAACGGTATCCCCATAACGGTAATTGACCTTCTCGGCCTCGAACACAAGCTGTCCGGACTTCCCACCCTCTTCCAGCTTAAGATCGGCGAGGCCGATACGATCCCTTCGCTGACGGCGCTGTTCGCGCAACGCCTCAAGCGCGCGCACCCGTCCTTCGTTGCGTGTGCGGCGGGCCTTGACACCCTGACGGATCCAGACCTCTTCCTGGGACAGCTTCTTATCGAACAACGCATTGTGCTGTGCTTCGACCGCAAGCTGTTCGGCCTTCAGACGAAGATACTCGTTGTAACTTCCGGGCCAGGACCTGAGAAGACCGCGATCCAGCTCAATGATGCGCGATGAGAGCCGCTTGAGGAATGCGCGGTCGTGGCTGATGAACAGCACCGCGCCCGGGTAATCGGCCAGGAAATCCTCAAGCCAGGTGATCGCCTCTATATCGAGATGATTGGTGGGTTCATCTAAAAGCAGCAGATCCGGCTCGCAAACCAGCGCACGGGCCAGCAGCGCACGCCGACGCCACCCGCCCGAAAGGGCCTGCATCCGGGTCTCGCCGTCCAGCCCCAGACGCGACAGCACGGTCTCGACACGCTGTTCCACGGCCCAGCCGCCGCGCGAATCCAGCTCATGCTGCAGTTCCGAGAGCCGCGCGACCGCGGCAGGCGTAGGGTCATGCGCAAGCTCCGAGGCGGCGCGATGGTATTGCGAAAGCAGACGCCCCATCTCGGCCAACCCGCCGGCCACGGTATCAAAAACGGTGTCGGGGCTGTCGTTCGCGACCTCCTGCGCCAGATGCGCAACGCGCGTGCCCGGACGGATCCAGACCGTGCCGGAATCGGGCGCGATTTCGCCGATGACCAGGCTCATCAAGGAGGATTTGCCCTCGCCGTTACGGCCTACAAGGCAGACCCGCTCTCCGCGACGGATCTCCAGGTTCACGCCTTCCAGAAGGGGGCGCAGACCGTAGGCGAGCGAAACATTCTCAAGGCGGAGTAACGGCAAGTCTAAATCCGATCCATCTCTTCCTTCACGTCCTGCGCAAGCCGATGCTCCGGATGCGCCCCGACCAGTTGCGTCCAGGTCTGCTTTGCCCCGGCAATGTCCCGCTTCGATTGGAGCAGAATCAGCCCCTTGTTGTAAAGCGCCTCCGGGTGATCCTTTTGTATCCCCAGGATCATCTCCAGTTGTTTAAGCGCCTCGTCCGGCTTCTGCATGAAGATCAAGCAATTGGAAAGACTCAACCGGGCGAGCAGATTTTTCGGATCGGACTTCAAGGCCATTTCGTAATACTCCTGCGACTTCTCGAACCGCTGGATCATGAAATTGGCGTCTCCAAGGCTGACCAGGGCCTGGACGTTGTTCGGTTCCTGTTCGACCTTCTTTTTGTCCGCCTGTATCTTCTCCATCGAAAAACCGGTCGGGTCAAGGGGGACGATATAGAGCGAAAGCGGTTGAGGCGGCGGGGGCATGGACGGCATCGCCTGCGGAGGCGGGCTTGACGGCGCGGACGGCGCTGGCGATTCGTTCTGGGAGCAGCCGGCCAACAGAATGATGACGGAAATGATCAGCGAACCTCTTTTCATCGAGATCTCCTTTTGTGATGGGCGGAGGAAGGAAAGTAACAGGTTTGCCTGAAAATTTCAAGATGGAAGATGGGACCTCCCGGCAGGGCCCTCAGCCGTTGTTCTTGAAAATAACCGACGGCTCCGGTACAATTCAGGCCGGTCCACGACACGATAGAAAATGCTGATCGACAGTCATACCCATTTATATGATCCGGCCTACGATGCCGACCGAGACGATGTCATCGCCCGCGCGCACGATGCCGGGGTGAAGGCGATGATTGCGGTCGGCTGCGATCTGGAGACCAGCCGTCGCGCCGTTGAATCGGCCGACCGGAATGAGATGATCTACGCCACGATCGGAGTCCATCCGCACGAGGTGAAACATTGCAACGATTCCACGCTGGCCGCACTTGAGAAACTGTCCGCGCACAAGAAAGTGGTCGGATACGGCGAGATCGGGCTGGATTATTACTATCTGCATTCTCCCAAAGAGGCGCAACTTCGGCAGTTCCGCCTCCAGATCGGCCTGGCCAAGACCCTCGGCCTCCCGATGGTGGTCCATTCACGCGATGCAAAGGAGGACACACTGGCCGTCTTGAAAGAGGAGGGGGGAGAGACGGTCGGCGGCGTCATGCATTGTTTTACGGGCGATCTTGAAATGGCCCGCGCCGCGATCGGGATGAACTTTTTCATCTCGTTCTCCGGCGTGCTGACCTTTGCAAACGCCCGGGCGCTGCGAGAAACGGCCCGCGCGCTTCCGCTGGACCGGATGATGGTCGAGACCGACTGCCCTTATCTCACGCCCGTTCCCCACCGGGGAAGGCGGAACGAGCCGGCCTATCTGCCCCATACCGCCCGGATCCTGGCCGGGCTGCATCCTGACCGTCCTCCGGACGAAGTCATGAAGATGACGGCCGACAACGC
The DNA here is from genome assembly GCA_016198945.1 of Nitrospirota bacterium. GTDB lineage: Bacteria > Nitrospirota > Nitrospiria > JACQBZ01 > JACQBZ01 > JACQFA01. The sequence continues at coordinate 2,823 of JACQHO010000034.1, forward strand.
CGCGCGACTTTTTAAGATCAATAAGTGCCTATAGGAGCAGCCGCATCGGTCGTCCAAAATGTCTTAACCGCCTGTTTATTGACTGATTTCGACCTTCATGCTACATTCATTACGTATGAATACACCGGTCCATTTTGGGAAATACCTCTTAATCGATAAAGTCGGCACGGGCGGGATGGCCGAGCTCTTTATGGCCAAGCAGAGCGGCCTCAAGGGCTTTGAAAAGGTGATGGCGATCAAGCGGATCCTTCCCCACCTCACCGAGGACGCTGAATTCATTTCGATGTTCGTCAACGAGGCCAAACTGGCCGCGCTTTTGACCCACCAAAACATCGTCCAGATATTCGACCTCGGCCATATCGAAAACGCCTTTTTCATCGCGATGGAATATGTCATGGGCAGGGATCTGCGCACGATCCTCCACCGCGCAAAATCCCTGAATCAACCCATGTCGGTCGGCCACGCCCTTCTGATCATCAGCAAGGTCTGCGCCGGGCTGGATTACGCCCACCGCAAGAAGGACCTGAGCGGCCGGGAGCTGAATATCGTCCATCGGGATATCAGTCCCCAGAACATCCTGGTTTCCTACGAGGGCGAGGTGAAATTAGTTGATTTCGGGATCGCGAAGGCCGCCTCCCAAAGTTCCGAAACGCGGACCGGCATTCTCAAAGGCAAACTGTCTTACATGGCGCCCGAACAGGCCCGGGGACGCGAGGTCGACCGGCGCGCGGATATTTTTGCGATCGGGATCGTGCTGTACGAAATGCTCACCGGGCACAAGCTGTTCAAGGGCGACAACGACTTCAATACGCTGGAGAAGGTCCGCGAGGCCAAGGTGGAACCGCCGCCCACGTCCCTGAACAAAGAGGTCGCCCCGGAACTGGAGGCGATCATCCTCAAAGCGCTGGCCAAGGAGCCCGAAGACCGTTTTCAGTCCGCGGCCGAGCTTCAGACGGCGCTGGAAGACCATATGTCCCAGAAAGGACATGACTTCAGCACCGTCCGCTTGGCCCAGTATCTCCAAAACCTCTTTCAACACGACATTGAACAGGACAGTCGCAGGTTCCATCTGGCCGGAGGCGCAGCCCCGACCGTCTCCCTGGACGCCGCCGACCAGAGCACCCTGATCCGGAAACGCGGACCGGCGGCGGAATCCACGCCGTCCCATCCAAGCCGTCGAATCCGAACTCCGATCCCGCTTCGCAAACCGGCTGAACCGTCGTTCATTCTCGTCACGATTCTGACCATCCTGATCGTCATGGGAGGAGCCACGCTCGTCTCGATGATCAACCCGCCGATCCTTTCATTCCTGTCCGGTTCTTATCCGGAGGTGAATGCCGCCGTTGTTCGACTTTCCCGCTGGCCCGGCCATGCGTTGGGATGGGCATCGGGCATCCTAACGGATCGTCCGGTCTCCCCCGTTATACCGTCGGGCTTGGTCGAAACCGCGCCGACAGCCGTCACCTCGGACGAGACCGATCCATCGGCATCCGGATCCGCCGTCGAGCCCGCCCCGCTTGGAATGACTTCCTTCCCCGTGGATGAAACGGAAGAGCCCGAACGGATCTTGACGCCGATGGAGAAGGAGGAGGTTCGAACGCTTCTTCGGAACGCCAAGGCGGCCTATGATCAAGGCCGGCTGGACGATGTGGAGCGAATGCTCCGCCGGATTATTGATCTCAATCCAAATGTTCCGGTCGTCTATCATCTCCTCGGCACAGTGACGCTGGAACGAAAGGACCCGGACGGGGCGCTTCGCATTTTTGAGGAGGCTTCCAGAACATTTCCGGATTATCCCCTCTTGCATTATGACCTCGGTTTTTTGTATTTTAATCAAGGCGTGGTTTCACTGGCCGAGGACGAATTGCAAAAGGGCCTGATCCTGAACCCCAAAGCTCCGATGGCCGAGCGGGCCCGGGCCGTGATTCTGGAAATCGGACGGTCTCCTTCCGGTGTAAAATCCAAGGGTGCGACCGCCGCCACGGCCTCGCAACCGGAATCAAGCGAGTCCAAACCGTGAAAGTCACCTGCGACGGCTGCCATACCATCTATGACCTCCCGGAGGGCAAGGAGGGCCAGATGGGCTGCCCGTATTGCGAACATGTAAACCGTCCGAAACAAGCCGGCACAGGGAAGATGAAGATTCCGATTCCCCAGAATGATGTTCTGGATCAGAGCAAAACGATGCTGGGACCGATGGACGGAATTCTCTCGGATGAGAATTCGACCGTTGTCCGCCAGGCCGTTGCCGGCCGGATGATGGGCCTTTCTCCCAGCCATGAAACGGCGCTCGTCATCCTGGAAGGGGACGGCAAGGGCAAGCGGATCGTGCTGGCCAAAAGCCAGCTCACGCTCGGCCGGAAACAGGCCGACGTGGTTTTGTCCGATCCCGAAGCCTCCCGCCGGCATTGCGCGCTGCTGCTCTACGGCGACTTCGCCGTGGTCAAGGATATGGCCAGCGCCAATGGGACCAAGGTCAATGACCGCGTCGTGAAAGAAGCGCTGATCAAATCCGGGGACAGGATTCAGATCGGCGCCACCGTCTTTCAATTCATCCTGTCGCCCAAGACCGCTCCTCCGTCCGGCCCATCCAATCGAAATGCGTGAAAAATTTCGACTGACACAGTCCATGCTCACATTCGAAGCGGTGATGGTGTTCCTCGCGCTCCTGATCGGATTATCCGCTTGCGAGAAAACCCCGGACGACATGGTGCGGGTTCCGGCCGGTGAATTTTTAATGGGAACGGACGACGTGGACGCCGATAACAGGGCGCTGGACCACGGACTGCCGCATCCCTGGTATGAAGACGAGCATCCGTTGCATCGGGTGAGCCTCCCGGCCTTTTTCATGGACGCCACCGAAGTGACCTATGAACAGTACAAAAAATTCGCGGACGCCACGCGACATCCGCTTCCGGACGACTGGACGAACGGGACCTATCCCTCAGGCAAGGCCCGTTTCCCGGTGGCTTACGTAAATTGGTTTGATGCCGAGGCCTACTGCCGCTGGGCCGGAAAGCGCCTTCCCACGGAAGAGGAATGGGAAAAGGCCGCGCGGGGGCCGGACAGTCTCAAATATCCCTGGGGCAATTTTTTTGCCCCGGCGCCGGCAAACATCGCCAAAGGGGCCGTGATGATTGCATCGTCCGTTGCGGTCGGACAATACAAGGACGGCAAGAGCCCTTACGGCGCCCATGACATGATCGGAAACGTCTGGGAATGGACGGACAGCTGGTACCGGGCTTATCCCGGAAACAACGCCCGGAATGAGAATTTCGGCCAGGTGTTTCGCGTGACCCGCGGACTGTCCTTCATGGGCGTCGGCCATTATTCGGGAGAAGCCTACACCGAGGTCGCTTCGATCATCGCGCGCGCCTCGTTTCGATCGTATGATTTCCCAACCTCGCGCTTAACCGATCTTGGGTTCCGATGCGCACGATCCGTTCGATAGTCCCCCCGCGAGCAAAAGAATGAAAAAAACGGCGACCGGAATCCTCCTCGGCATTTTCATTTCGTTCGGCATCCTGATCGTTTTGGCCCTCTGGCCCCTTCCGTACGAACTTCAAACTGTTCCACCCCCCCCGCCAGCCCCGCCGATGGTTTTGGAGATGCCCGCACCCGAGATGCCGCCGGCGGTCCCGGACGAACCGAAACCGCTTGATGTTGGAACGGGCTTGCCGCCGGGGGAAAAACCCGAGATCTCCACGGAAAAGACCGGCGATATTTCGATCCCGTCCGAACCCGCGGAGCCTCCCAAGTCAAACATTCCCCCGATCAAGCAAAAACCTGAAGGCAAACCGGGGAAAGAAATCGGAAAAGCAAAACCCGCCGCTTCAAAAACCGAAGCTCAGAAACGCATCGAGACGGTCAAGCCGGCCTTGGCGCCGGAAGCCCCGCCGCCTTCGGCCATAAGCCGGACGGAACTGGATGCCCTGCAGTCGCTTTTGGAACGTTTGCGATCCGCCTATGTCGAAGAGGACCTTTCCACCATAAAACAGTTGCTTGTTTTATCAATCCTACAGGAGTCTTCACTAAAGAAAATCTTTAACTCATATGCAAACCTTCAGGCGGATCTTGAGGCGTTGAAACAAGGCGAGGATCGCCTGACAACCGCCATCAGAATCTCCTCTCTGAAAAATGAAAAAGGCAATGCCGTGATTCCCGGTCCCGGCTGGGGAACACAGCCGTTAATGGTCACGCCGAAAGACAACCGGTGGAACCAAGTCGCGCTGGCCGGCGCCGTATTTAAAAGCGGGCAGACGACGCCCATGGACATTATTGCACCGATGATCAACCACACCCTTCCGGCTTACACCGCCAAACCCGGAAAACCGGCCGAGATCACGGCCGCGATCACGGATAACGTCAAGGTGCTCCGGGCCACGCTGAGGTTCCGGGCTCAAGGGGAGCGGAATTATGAAGCAACGCAGATGATCGAAGGAGCAAACCATGCCTTTTCCGGCCGCATCCCCGGCTCCATGATCAAGGCCGGCAGCACCAGCATGGAATATTATATCGAGGCCAGGGATGCGGAGGATAACATCTCGCTGGAAGGCCGGCCGACCGCTCCCCTGGTGATTGCGGTCGTTCCGCCGGTATCCGAATAACCTTCATTCATTCATTTTGATATGGACCTGAAGAATCGTCCCGCCGAGCCGGATACTGTCCTTGTTCTTCAAGAGTTCATCCTTGACCTGAAAACCATTCAGGAAGGTTCCGGAAGCGCTGTTTAAATCCCTGAGCACAACCAGATCGCCGTAAACCTCGACCGCGCAATGGAGCTTGGAAACGGCCGGGTCCTGAAGATCCACATCCGCCCCGTCCCGTCCAAAGGTGACCCGGCTCTTCTTGGATAGGACAAAGGCATGGCCGGCATCGATTCCTTCCTGAATATGAAACCCGATCTTTCGATCGGCGGGAAGGGCCATGGCCTTGTCCCGAATCGCCTGCTCAACGCTGTTCATAGCTTATTCAACCGGAGACGTTTTTTCCGTTCCTGTTTTGACAACTTTCTGGGATTTCCTTTTTTCTCCGTTTTAAGAGCAGGGAAATCCTCGTCCGACCGGACACCCGGACCGGTGTTCATGGCCTGAGCCAGCCGCGTCTCAAATTCCCCGACCGAGACGGCCACCGCGCCGGCCGCGCGAACGAGACGAGCCACCTCCCGATCGGAGGAAACGACCAGACAGGAGCTGCCCTGTTCTTCCGCCATTCGGATGATCACTTCATCGGCCGTCTCGCCGTGCCTTGAAAAAACGACCTCGACCCCTTGACGAAGCTCCCCGTGCTCGTCCGCCCAGCCGGACCGCCCGCCGTCGAAGACAACCGTGACGGCATAACCCTTCAGCGAGCGGTAATACGCCAGCCGGCCGATCAATTCTTCGCGCCGGGCCTCGATGTCCCCGCGAAGTCCCTTCTCGCTCCCGATGAAATTATACCCGTCTACGATGATCCGGATCGCCATGATCATCAAGATAATCCAGGCTTCATGGAAAGTCAATCGAGACATGTTGACATCGCCGATGGAGTAGGCTAAATTAGGGGCGATGCAACCGGATCAGCCCTTCCAAAAAAGCTGCGCGGTCCGATGGATCCTGCCCCTTGTCGTCGGCTGTGCCCTCGTGTCGGCCGACTCCCCCGCCGAAGCCCATCGCAGCCCGGAATCCCTCTTTAATTCCGGGAAAAACTGCCAGAGCCGTCTTGCCA
>JACQHO010000138.1 GCA_016198945.1 Nitrospirota bacterium
ATAATCTTCCTTAACCGCTCCGCCAACAACTTGGCGTTCTCGGCCGTGGTCTCCGGGGCGATCACCGCAAACTCCTCTCCTCCGTAGCGCGCCGGTATGTCCATGGTCCGAACGGTTTTCCGGATGAGCGATCCGATCTCTTTTAAAATGAGGTCGCCGAAGGGATGGCCGTGGGTGTCGTTGAATGATTTAAAATAATCGATGTCCACAAGCAGGAGGGAGAAGTCTCGGCCGTACCGTTTGCATCGATCCAGCTCGTCCTGCAACCGTTTTTGGAACTCCCGGTGGTTGAAAAGTCCGGTGAGGCCGTCCGTCACCGCCTGCCGTTGGGTGTCCTCAAGCAGTCGAACCTGCTCAACGGCGGCCGCCGTCTGGAAGGCCAGAAGCGAAAGAATATCCTCATCCTCCTCCGTATAGCCTGATCCGTCGAGTTTGTTCGCGACCGAGATCCCGCCGATCACCCGGTCTCGCAGAATCAGCGGAATGCCCAGGAAGGATCGAACGGGAGGGTGATCCGAAGGAAGTCCGATGGATCGAGGCGCCTGCGTGATGTCGTTCTTCAGCACCGCGGTTCCTTCTTTTAAAATAAGGCCCAGCAGCCCTTCCGCGTCGGGCTGTTCCTGAACCGAAGGACGGGTCGGATTTGTGAAGGAATGTTTGCATTGGGCGATCCGACCGGTCTGCGGATCCAGCAGGTAGAGGGAGGCCCATTCCGATTTGATCAGAAGCGGAGTGTTTTCCACCAGACGATTCATCAAGGCATCCAGGTTTTCCGCCAGGGCGAACTGGACCGATAACTCGTGCAGCATTCCGAGCTGCCGGACCTTGTCTTTTTCATGATCCATCAGGGTCTGCAGGGAGGTGGCCATGGTGTTAAACGATCCGGTCAGGCGGGAGATCTCGTCGTTGCCCACAACCGGAAGGCGGTGGCCCATTTCGCCGCGCGCCAGAGTATCCGCGCCGCGCGCCAGCAGCCGAAGAGGCGACAGGAATATTTTATGGACCGAATAGTAGAGCGCGATCAGGAACAGCCCCGATCCCAGTAGAGTGATCCAGAGCACCCTCTTTGCAATGTGGGTCATGCGAGCGTTCCATCCTGCCGTCGAGAAATAAAGACCGATGGCCGCTACCGGACGATCGTTCTCAAAGTACGGGGCCGAAACCTCAACGGTGGAGGATGCTCCTTCCCCGCGAGCAGTCATGGTCCACCGGCCCGACAGGATCGGTTCCGCGTCTTCCGGATCGGCATCCTTTCCGAGATCGCCTGGTTCCGTGCTGGCAAACACCTTGATCTTTCCCTGCTGTTCGGCGTAGATCGAAATCTTCAGATAATCCGGAACGATCTGGACGATCTCGTTCATCGTTTGAACGGCCTTGGCGGGGTTTTTTAAAACATCCGAGTAAGGGAGTCTCTCCTGAATTTCCGATACCACCGAGCGGGCCTCCACCAGCTTTTCCCGATCGAAGGCCGCCCGGATGTCTTGTATATAGACATAGCTGATCAGTCCGATAATCAGGTTGGTCGGGAGGAGGACGAACACGATCACTTTTGCGAAGAGGCCGAACCCCTTTCCCTGTCCTTGTGGGGTGTCCATAGGGGTGTAGGATATCCTTTGGGTTGACCTAAAGCAATTATTTTTACCTCAACTCAATTGATACGAGCTGAAGCAGGACACACTTCAAATATTCCGTCTCCGGAATTCCCAGCACGATCGGGTGGTCGCGGCCCTGGGTGCGCCAGTCCGCGATATAAAACGATCGTTTGGCATCGGCCGCGGCCGAGACGAGCATCTCGCGAAACATCTCGTTGCCGACCAGGTGCGAACAGGAACAGGTGACGAGAACCCCGTCCGGCGACAGCAGCATCATCGCGAGCCGGTTGATCTCCTTGTAGCCCCGGATCGCCTCTTTGATTTTCTGGCGGCTTTTGACAAACGCCGGCGGGTCGAGGATGACGACGTCGAACCGTTCACCGGCCGCGTGAAGACGACGGAGTCCGTCAAAAACCTCTTCCTTGATAAAGCGGCAGACTGAACCGAGCCCGTTTCGTTCCGCGTTTGCCTGCGCCTGATGAATGGCCCGCTCCGAGCTGTCCATCCCCAAAACGGATTTCGCGCCGTACTTGGCCGCGTGGAGCCCCCAGGCGCCGGTGTGGCAGAAGGCATCCAGTACGCGCGCGCCGCTTGCCCACTCTTCCAGACATCGGTAGTTCTCGGACTGATCCAGAAAAAAGCCAGTCTTTTGGCCTTCCCATACATCCACCTCGAGCGACAGTCCGTTTTTTTGAATCACCACGGAGGGCGGGAGCTCTCCATAAAGGAGCCGCTTTTCTTGTGGAAGCCCTTCGAGTGTCCGGCCGGCGGTGTCATTTCGCGCGACCACGGCGGCGGGCTGAAAGCGTTTGATCAAGACCTGGAGCACCGGCTCGGCGAGACGGTCCATGCCGGCGGTGAGGAGCTGAACCGCGAGGACGGCGCCGTACCGGTCAACGATTAAACCCGGCAGGCCGTCGGCCTCTCCGAAAATGACTCGATAGGCCTTCTCGCCGGGCAGCCACTGTTCGCGGAGGGCCTGTGCGCGGGAAATCTTCTGTGCGAGGAAACCCTCGTCAATTTCGATTCGCTCCCGCGTCAGCAGACGGACCGCGATCAGGGATCGCGGGTTGAAATACCCGCGGCCGATCCATTCGCCCGCGTGGTTTTTAACATCCACGATCTGCCCGGGTTCGAGTTCCCTCGGCAGACGGACGAGATCGTTTGAGAAGATCCAGGGATGTCCGGTCTTGAGCCGTTTGGCGGCCGGGGGTTTGAGGGTCAGGTTGGGTAGTGGGGGCATCGTTATCGGGCGGTCTCGATCAGTATCATTCCGTCCATTCCATGATGGCTGGGGACACGGCACTGAAAATCATACTGTCCCGGAGGCGGGGAGAGGAGTTTGATCCTGGCCGTCGCGCCGGCCGCAATATCCACGATCTCGATTCCACGGCCTCGAACGACGTTCTCTCCGATATGGACCTCGACCATTTGATCTTTAAAAAGCGCCGACCGGAATTGATGCGGTTCATGCCCTTCATTCACCACCACCAGCTCCAGCGGATGGTCCGCCTTAACCAAAATCCGATTGGGGTTGAAACTGTACTCGTCCGCCCTGATCTCGACCGTCTGCCAGGGATCCTGGGCCCCTGCCGTCCCGATGAGGGCCCATCCCAGCGCGAGCATTACGGCCGCCGATTTTTTAAAAGACGGTTTCATACTGAAATCCCCGATGAACAGATTCGCGTTACATTGGCAAAGTTCAGGCGGTTTGTCAATCATCGAAAAGACCGGCCGATGCCGGATCGCGGGTCACCGGATCAGAAGATGCCCCTTCATTCCCTCTTGATAGTGGTCCTTCGGCGCTTTGGCCCGGCAGGCGATTAAATACTCGCCGGCTTTCTCTAGAATGAAGCGAAGGAGAACGCTGGATTTGGGAGGAATCTCGATCTCGGTCACGCCGAGCGTCCCGGTGATAATCCCGTTGATCTCCACATCCACGGTCAGAGTCTGCAATGCCTCGGTGATAAACTCGTGCATCACCGTTCCGTCATTGATCAGGGTGAGCTCGACCTCCTGGCCCGTCCTCAGGGCGATCTCGGCCGGTTGAAAGCGGTACTCCTGCAGCCGGACGGTGATCCGGCGGAGTTCATCGCTTGGAGGCCTCTCATCGGCCAGCGCCTGCCCCGACGCGGCCGTGAGCAAGCCTGCGATAAAAATCCATCTGAACCGGTTCATTTTTTTTCTCCTTTGAACCACATCTCATAGAGCGGCACTCCGATCAGGAGCAGCGCGCTTGTCTCCATGCCGATCCAGCTCGTCATCTGAAGGTACGCAAAACCGGGGGCGACATACTTGATCAGCCAGGGGCTGGCCAGATCGGTCAGTGTGCTCCCGAAGGCCAGCAACACAACGGCGGTTTTTATCCTTCGATGGACAGAGGCGCCGATGAACAGGTGGGTGAGAACCAGCAGGATCAGCCCCTCCATGAAGGCATGGAAATGGGCCTCCTCCAGCATCTGGCCGATGGGACGCGCGAAGGCTTCTTCATCCTGATCGGAACCCCGGTAATGGGACACGATCGAGTCATACCCCGGACCGACGCGAAGCAGTCCCAACAAGGCGATCGTGAAATATCCGATGAAGGCGAAGATCAGGAAGCCGGTGTAGATTACCTTGACCTCGGGGGAACTGGTCGCGATCCGGAATCCTTTTTTACTGAAATCCTTCATGAATCCTTCTCCGCGTTGATGCCATAAACCACTTGCGTCAGGGCCAGGGCTTTTTTCACGGCATAGGCCGTGGACCGGGATGAGAGCGTCGCGCCGCTGATGCCGTCGATGTCACGGCCCAATTTCAGCGGGGCGTCAACCGTTTTACCCATGAACTGCTTCATGAACCGTTTCGAGCGGATCTCGGATCCCTGCGATTCACGATAGATCATGACCTCGATCCCGATGATCCGGGCTTGTGGACTGACGCCGATCATGAATGTGATCGGCCGTTCTTTGCCGATCACATTCAGCACGACGCCATATCCGATTGGAAGGCTCGGATCATCGACAACGATGCGATAGACGGTGTAGCTCTCTTCTTCAATCCGCTTTCCGACCCGTCCGCCGACCCCGGCTTTCTGTTCCGCCGTCAGTGTAACGGTTTCCTTGGCAAATTCCCGTCCCTCCGGAAAGATCCGGCGGACGGCCTCTTCCTCCGTCAGGTAGACCGCCCCGGCCGCCCCGTACGGCTTCAGAACCAGAAGACCGAAGGCCGATAGAAGACCCGCAAGAAACCGACGCCGATTCAAGCCGTCTTGGAAACCGACATGAAGGATTTCATTCCATCCGGAGGTCTCGTCGAATGAAAGATCGCCGTCTTCTTCTTTGACGAAGCAGCCCTCGACACCGGCCTGGGACTCCAAGATCGCGACGCCCTCTCTTATACCCAACACGAAGGCGGCCGTTGAGAGAATATCCGCCTCGGTCGCCGTCGGCGCGATCACGTTGACGCCGGCCATTTCCGATGTGGGATAGCCGGTGCGTGGATCACAGATGTGGCCATAGCGTTTTCCGTCGCAGATGAAGAACTGCTCATGCGCCCCGGAGGTTGAGACGGCACGGTCCCGAATTCGGAGGGTCCGGACCACACGGTCGGGCCGTCTTGGATCCCGTATCCCGATCCTCCAGGCGTCATGCAGAGGCGGCGCTCCCAATGCGAAGCTCGTACTGCCGCAGCTCACGAAGCCCCGCTCGATGCCGTGCGATCGCAAAATTGCGACCGCGCGGTCGACGGCATAGCCCTTTCCCATCCCGCCCAGGTCGAACTCCAGACCGGGTTGAGTGATGGTCAACGCGCAACGGGCCTCATCGATGAAGACCCGCCGGTAATCGACGCGCTTGAGCGCGGTCCGAATCTGTTCCTTATCGGGCGGAACCGAGCGCGGTCCATCCGGTCCGAATCTCCACAGACGGCCGAGCGCGCCGGCCGTGGGATCAAAGGCGCCTCCGGTCCGTTCGGCATAGCGCAACGCGAGCGCGATGATCCCGCAGACTTCCGGATCGACCGGGAGGGTGCGGGGCCCGACAGCCTTGTTGATCCGGCTGATCTCACTGTCCGGCCGGAATCGGCTTAAGAGCGACTCGATCCGCGCGATTTCATGAAAGGCCGCATCGTTCGCCCGACGAGCATGATCAGGAGGTCCGTGGGCGATGATCTCCCACGGACCTCCCATGCAAAACCCCGTCCGGCGTATAACCGATTTAGAACATGTAAGCGATGCCGACATTCAACCGATCTTCCTTGTTGTCCGCCTCATCTTTCCACCGTTCCTGATCGATCTTGATCGCGATGTCGGGATCGGGGTAATAGGCGAGGCCGACCGTGATCACCGTCCGGTCATTTGCCTCATCCGCCGTCAATCCGGACGGCACCTCGTCCTGCGTGTTGAACCGCTCCCATCGCCCGAACAAGACCAGGTCTTGCTCCGTTCCTTTAAGGAGCAACGGCAATAAATGGACGGCCGCTTCGACGTTGGTTCCGACCATCCGTTCTCCGATTGTATCGCCCAGCGCAGCAGAAAGGTCATCCGCGCCGTTCAGATTCACGGCGACATACGTCCCGCGAAGCTCAAGCGCCTTGAACTTGGCCGAAAGATCCGCCTCCAGAACCGAGACATCCACCTCCGGCGTGGTCTCAAGCTGATCGGCGCCGCCGGTATAATACGTCGCCCCGGCCATGATTCCGGGCAGACCGACATACTCCACCCGTCCCACAACAGCCATCTTCTCCGCGACCTTATCATCGGTCAGCGCAACGCGGCCGCTTCGGATTCCCGTCCTGCCTGTAAATCCTTTGGCGTCCAGACCGGTGACGTAATACAGCCGGTAACGTAGACCGACCGGCAGACTTCCGGCGATCCCGACGCCGCCCTCCTGCCAGGTGGTCGGAATGATATAGGCCTG
>JACQHO010000141.1 GCA_016198945.1 Nitrospirota bacterium
AATAAAAATATCATCAAGCAGGAACTGCTGCGGGCGATCTTGTCGTTATCGCGATCCATGAAGTCCAACGTCGTTGCCGAGGGAATCGAGACCCGGGAAGAGCTTGACATGCTTTTGTCCCTGGGAGTATCCTTCGGCCAGGGATTTTTGATCGCAAGGCCTTCCCCGGAGTTTGTCGTTCCGCAAAAACCTTGAGGCCAATGATGTCGAAGGGCAGAATACTTTTCATCGAAGATAATCCGCTCCAGGCGAAACAGACCCGGACCGCCTTAGAGTCGGCCGATTATGAAGTGATCCTGGCCGAAAATGGGGGAGCGGGTTTCAAATTGGCCAAAACGCAGCCGGTGGATCTGGTCCTGCTGGACATGGTTCTGCCCGATTTTTCCGGAGAGCAAATCTGCCAGTGGTTGAAGCGGGACGAAACCACCCAGTCCATTCCGGTGATCATGCTTACGGCCAAAGGCTCCGTGGAGGACAAGGTGGCCGGGCTGCAGATCGGCGCGGACGATTACGTTCCGAAACCCTTCAGCGATCTGGAATTGCTGGCCCGGATCCAGGTCTGTCTTCGGATCAAGATGCGGGAGGACGAGCTTCGGGGGGTCCGGAATCAACTCGAAAATCAATTGAAGGATGTCGAGCAGAAGGCGATCACGGATTCCGGCACCGGGCTTTTTAACCGCCGTCATTTCAACGAATTGCTGGACAAGGAATTCTCACGCGCCAAGCGATTCAACGAGCCCCTGAGCTGTCTCATGCTGGACCTCGACCATTTCAAGGATGTGAACGATACCTTCGGCCATCCGGCCGGCGACAGCGTGCTGTCCGAGATCGCGACGCTGCTGCAGCAAGACATTCGCATGATCGAAGTGGCGGCCCGTTACGGGGGTGAGGAATTCGTTCTTCTGCTGCCCAAAACCCAGCCGAAGGAGGCCGTCAAGCCGGCCACCCGGCTTCTCGAGAGCATCGCCACGCATCACTTCAAAGGCCTTCCCGCCGACCGGGTTCTTACCGTGAGCATCGGGGTCTCCGGGCTTCCCGATCCGTTGATTGCGACCAAGGAAGACCTTATCCGATGCGCCGATTTTGCCCTGTATAAGGCCAAACGGGCCGGGAGAAACCGGATCGAGTTATGCGACGGGGCCGAACTGGCCAAGAGCCGGCTCTAATTCTTTCACGTTAGAAAAACGCGGCCCGCCTCTGTTTTAAATCCTCCTGCGCTTTCTGATACCGATCGGGTGTGCCGATATCGATCCAATAATCCTTGAAGGGAAAGCCGAAAAGACGATCCTTTTTCCGGATCATCTCCACGTAGGCATCGATGATGCTGGAAAAACCCTGGCCGGGGATATAGGACAGAACGCGGGGGTCCATCATATGGACGCCGGCAAACATCCTTTTTGCGAGTCGCTCTCCCGTCCAGTCCGGCCGACCCAGAAACTGGCGGATCCGGTTCGCAGCATCCATCCCGACCGCTCCCCACCGATCCGCCTCCGGGTCCTCCCGCAGGACCAGCGTGGCCGACGCCTTTTGACGGCGGTGAAAATCAATCAGTTTGTCCAGGTTGATCTCGATCAGGATATCGCTGTTGATCACGAGAAACGGTCCGTCGGATAAGAAGGCCTCGACTTTTTTGATCCCCCCGCCGGTTCCCAGTATCCGGGGTTCTTCCGAATACAGGATCTTCATCCCCCACCGGGAGCCGTCCCCCAAGGCCCGCATGATCTTCTCGCCTTGGTAATGCAGGTTGATCACGACGTCGGTGAGTCCGTATTTCCGGAGAAGCAGGAGGGTGTGCTCGATCAACGGCCGTCCGTCGATCGGAAGGAGCGGTTTTGGGAGGTCGTCCGTCAACGGTCGAAGACGACTGCCAAGCCCGGCCGCCAGGACCATGGCCTTCATGGCAACGACCTCAATTCTTCGACATAAGGTTGCAGCCCGTCCCGAAGTTTTTTAAATTCATTGTATCGGTTCAGGTTCCGACGGACATATCCGAGCGTCCGCGGAATATAGGGGACCAGGTGGTTTTTCTTTTTGACGACGTCGATATAGACGAACCGCCCGGAGGCCTTCAGATTGCGTTGAATGCTCATGGTGTCGAAAAGCCTCCGGAAGGCGGCCCGGTCCGGTTTACTTGTTCCGCCGACGAGTCGGAGGGATCGTTGGTCCAGGTAATAATCGATCAGCCCGTCCACGAGCGGTTCTTCAAGAACGGCGTAGGAATCCTTCAGCAGGGAGGCCAGATCATAAACGCAGGGTCCCAGCAGCGCGTCCTGGAAATCCAATAGCCGGATGCGGTTTCGATGGACCATCAGGTTGCGGCTGTGATAGTCGCGATGGGTGAAAACCTTCGGCTCGGCCGCCAGTGTCTCGCAGATCTTCAAAAATTCTCCGCGGATCGTTTCCCGGTCGCCCGGCTTGATCGAAACTCCGGTTCGGGCCTCGATCCCGTATTCAAGGAAATGATCAAACTCCCACATCAGGAGCGGCACGTCGAAGGCGCGGCCGAAGGCGATGCAGCTCCGGTTTCGATCCCGCGTGGCCGGCCCCTGAATCTTCAGCAGTTCATCGATCGCGAGCCGGTAGTACCGTTGAAGGGCGGCATCATCGCAATCCTTGAGTTCGATTTCAAGCGTCCGATCGCCCAGATCTTCCAAAAAGAGGAGGCCCGCCGCCGGATCATGGAAATAGAGTTCCGGGACGGCGACATCCGACCGGGCGAGGTGATGGAGAATATTAATGTAGGGAAGTTCATCGACTCTAATCGAGGCGGCCGAGACGGCCTCCTCCGATTTCTTAAACGCCTCCGGTTCGGCCAGTTCCATGATGATCATCGTGGCCGAACGGTTCTCGTTTGTATAATGCAGACGGTAATAGGAACGGTTCGAGGCATCGCCCTGGAGCGCGCTGATTGCAACGTTCGAAGCGGGAATGTTCAATCGGGTCTTTAAAAGGGCGAGGATGGTTTCGCGGTTCAACATAGGCGGATTTTGCCATTAAACGTCGGCGCTGTCAAATCTTGAAAACCGGTTCGATTTGGGAGTATGATGCCTTCATGCGCGTACTGCTGCAGCATCCGAAACGAGAGACCGAGATCAAGGGGCCCAGAACCGTCGGCCAGCTTTTAAAGAGGCTGAACCTCTTGCCGGAAGCGGTGCTGGTTCTCCGCGGTGATGAACTGGTTACGGAGGACGAAGCGCTCAAGGAAGAGGATACGATCGAGATCCGGCCGGTGATTTCAGGTGGATGCGAATTGCATAAGCGGGTGGCCGGAGGCGGGGCTGCCGCAGGACAGGACCCGCGCACGTAATAGGTAGGAGATTTTTAATTTGCGTTGCCGACGATGCGGTGAGAGAGCGGTCTTAAAGATGCCCCGGCACAACACGTCGGTTTGCGGGAATTGCCTGAACGATTACGTTGTCGAGCAGGTCAAGCGGGCGATCAAAGACCAGGCGATGTTCCAGCGCGGCGACCGGATCCTGGTGGCCGTCTCGGGCGGGAAGGATAGTCTTTCGCTCTGGGATATTCTGACGCGGTTGGGTTATGATACGGCCGGGCTCCATATCCAGCAGGGCATCGGCGACTATTCCGAGGAGTCGTACCGGAAGACGATTGCTTTTAGCGAATCCCGTGGGGCCGAGTTGATCGTCCATTCCCTCAAGGAGGAGGAAGGCGCCGGCGTGTTGGAACTGGCCGAGCTGACCGACCGCAGCCCTTGCTCGGCCTGCGGTGTGATGAAACGGTACAATTTTAATAAAATCGCGCGCGAGCGGGGGTTTGACGTTCTCGCGACGGGGCATAATCTCGATGACGAGGCCTCCCGCCTTTTGGGAAATGTTCTCCGCTGGCAGGAGGACTATCTCGCCAAGCAGTCCCCGTCGCTTCCCGCGACGCATGATCAGTTGGTCAAGAAGGTCAAGCCGCTTTACCGTCTGGCCGAACGCGAGATCACGGCGTATGCCGTTGTAAACAAGATCGACTATGTCATCGAGGAATGTCCGATGAGCGTCGGATCGAAGATGCTCGTGAACAAGGAGGTCTTAAACCGGCTTGAGGCGGACGCCCCCGGAACGAAACAGGCTTTTTATTTCGGCTTTCTGGAACGGCAGCGGCCGGCCGATCTGTCCCGCGAGGATGATAAACTTCAATCCTGCACGCGCTGCGGCCAGCCGACGAGCGCGGCGATCTGTTCCTACTGCCGTATTCTGGAAAAGGTCAAGACCGCGCCATGAGCACCCTTCGTCCCGGTGATCGGATTCATCTCGTCAGCGACAGAGACCGCCGATACACCGTCGTGCTCCGTGCCGGCGTCGTCTTTCAGTTTTCCGGCGAGACGCTGGCCCATGATGATCTGATCGGCCGGCCGGAGGGGATTACGGTCCGAACCTCCCGCGGGACGCATTTTATCGCCCTTCGTCCAACGCTGGCCGAATACGTCGTCAAGATGCCGCGCGGCGCGCAGGTGATCTATCCCAAAGACCTCGG
>JACQHO010000143.1 GCA_016198945.1 Nitrospirota bacterium
ACGCCGACCAAAATTTATGTCAAGACGATCCTTCATTTGACCCGCGAGGTGGAGATCAAGGGATTGGCGCATATCACCGGCGGGGGCATCACCGGAAATCTTCCGCGGATTCTGCCGGAGGGTTGCCGGGCGAACGTAAAACTGGGGAGCTGGCCGGTTCCCGCAATCTTCGGATGGCTTGAAAAACAGGGCGGGATCGCCGTCGAGGAGATGTATCGCGTCTTCAATATGGGCATCGGGATGGTGGCGGTGCTGGATCCCGGCCAGGCGGAGCGGGCGGTTGAAAAATTAAAGCGTCTCGGCGAGCCCGCCTTCGTGATCGGCCGGATCGTCCCCGGGGAAAAAAAGGTGGTTTATGAGTAACCCCCCCTTGCGCCTGGGCGTGCTTGTATCCGGCCGAGGCTCGAATCTTGAAGCGATCATTCATGCCGGCCCGTCTGTTCAGATGAACGCAACGGTTGCGGTTGTGATCAGCGACCGGGCCCAGTCCCAGGCCCTTGAGCATGCGCGCCGGAGTCAGATCCCGGCGATCCATCTGAATCCTAAAACGCATGCAAGCCGCGAGGATTACGACACGGAAGTCGTCCGGCTCTTGAGGGAACACCGTGCGGATCTGGTTGTGCTGGCGGGTTACATGCGCCTGATCACCTCCCGGTTGATCGAGCCGTACCGGAATCGAATCATCAACATTCATCCCAGTCTGCTGCCGTCGTTTCCGGGACTCCATGCCCATCGGCAGGCGCTGGAATGGGGCGTGCGAATATCGGGATGCACAGTCCATTTCGTGAACGAGGCGATGGACCAGGGCCCGATCATCATCCAGGCGGCCGTGCCGGTTCTGGACGGCGATACGGAAGAGATGCTGGAGGCCCGCGTGCTGGAGCAGGAGCACCGGATTCTGCCGCAGGCCATACAATTTCTTGCGGAAGATCGGCTGGAAATCTCCGGGCGGAGAGTGGTCCTAAGATCGCCGAAACCGACCGCGGGGATGAAAGTGGTCTCACCCATGATCGAACTCGGTTTTAATCAATGAGGGGAAAGAATTTCAAAGGGGGCCGCTCTCGGGTCGGTCGATGCTGCTGAACGACACATTTTTGCTGGGCTGCGCCTATCTGAAAGAGGGGAATTATCGGGAGGCGCTGGCGGCGTTTCGACGCCTGCTGGCGGCGTATGAAGAGGATCCGTCCGCCGAGGTTCCGGCCGGACTCCTGTCTTATTTCGGCCTGGCCCTGGGGCTGGGGGAGAACCGGATCAACGAAGCCGTGACCTATTGCACCACGGCGATCAAAAAGGAATTCTATCACACGGAATTTTATGTCAATCTGGCCCGGGTTTATTTGAAGGCGAATCGTCGCTCCAGCGCCGTGAATGTGTTGTACAAAGGCCTGAAGATCGACAGCCAGGATCCCGGAATCCAGGCCGAGCTACGAAAGTTGGGCGTCCGCCGGAAACCGGTTCTGGGTTTCCTGACGCGCGGGAATGCGATCAATAAATTCCTGGGCCGGATCCAGTCGCGCTTTTGGGACAAGGATAAAAAGATCAGAAAACAGGCGGTGGGATGATCGGCAACCCGGCGGGGTTGTTTGAAGAAGAGAGTTCGTTTCGCATAAGACACGTGGGGCTGTAGCTCAGTTGGGAGAGCGTCTGGTTCGCAATCAGAAGGCCGCCGGTTCGATCCCGGCCAGCTCCACCAAATTTTGCTCCGTGTCACCCCTCGCCCCATTTGAGCTTCTTACGAAGTACTTCATAGTAATTCCGCTGCGGTGACCGGATCAGCTTGATCTTGCTCTCGGCCGTCCAGATCTCGACCACATCCTCATGTCTCAACGAGAAACCGACCTGCCCGTCGAATGTCACGGTGGTTCCTTCCTCCCGTGTTTTTAGGACGACCTCGACATGGACGTCGTTCGGAATCACGATCGGACGGTTGGTCAGGGTGTGCGGGCTGATCGGGGTGATGACCATGGCCTCGACCGACGGGTAGATGATCGGTCCACCCGCGGAGAGGGAATAGGCGGTCGAGCCGGTGGGCGTGGCCAGAATCAGTCCGTCGCCCCGCAACGCGGTGACGAACTGGCTGTTGATGAAGATCTCCAGCTTGATCATCCGGGCCAGAGTCCCCTTGCTGATCACGACGTCGTTCAAGACGAGGGAATGGGCCACCCGTTCGCCCTGCCGGTGGACGATCGCCTTCAACATCAGACGGTCGTCCGTCACGAACTCGTTTTTGAAGATCTTCCCGAGGGTGCTGAACAGTTCCTCGACCGTCACCTCGGTCAGAAAGCCCAGGCCGCCGAGGTTCACGCCCAGGATCGGAACGTCCTTTCCCTCCACCAGACGCGCGACGCTCAGAAGGGTTCCGTCCCCGCCCAGGACGATCACCATTTCGACCAGGGCCGGCACCTTTGATTTTTGATGGGGGGAGGCCCGTCCGGTGATGGAGGCGGTGTCGGAATCCAGGATCACCTCCTTGCCCTCCTGCGCCAGCCAGGGGAGGAGATCATCCAGGATTTTCTTCACGGCATGCGTGTTCTGCGGTTTGGCGATGATTCCGATTCTTTTCATTTCACCGTTCGCCCGATTTTTCTCTGGAAATTCGCTTGATTTTAGTCAACGACGCGATGGAAAACCATTTTAGACAGCTTCCGACGGTTTGTCAACGCGCCTCTTTCCAACCTCGGAAAAGAGCCGTAAAAAATATTTGACAATGGTTATTTTTTATGTTAACAATACGACCCTCAAGTTTGAAGATCATGTCGTTCAGAGGGCGGTTCTTCCAAGAAAGGCCGCATTCGAAAGAAGCGTGTCGCATTGATGGTCAAGGTTAAAGAGGTCATGGCCAAGAGTGTGTTCACCGTTTCAAAAAAAACCAAAATCAAAGAAACAGCCGATTTGATGAAAAAAAGCGGCATCGGAAGCCTCCTGGTGAAGGATGGGGAAGAAATTGTCGGGATTATCACCGAAACGGACATCGTCCATAAGGTGGTGGCCGAGGGGTTGAGCCCCCAGATTACCGGCGTGGATGCGGTGATGAGTTTTCCGCTCATGATGATTGAAGCGGACAGCGAAATCGAGCAGGCCGGGCGAGAGATGGTCGAGAACGGGATCCGTCATCTGGCCGTCAGTCAGGACGGGCAGGTGATCGGAATGATATCGATGCGCGACTTGTTGCGACCGTTCTACAGCCGGGGGGAAGGTTCGGGTTCGTAGCGAATGGTCGGCGGGCTTCAGGGACGAAGACTGTGGGGCGCGCTGACGGTTCTTATCCTGATCGCTTCTCCGGTGTTTGCGACCCACGAAGCGGATCACCGGTTTATCGTCCACGGCACGGTTCGCGACGACCATGGAAATCCGGTCGCGGATGCCAAGGTCATCGTGGTGGATCCCCGGGTGGATCAGGGGATGACGGCCTTCACCGATCGCAACGGCGGTTATGAAGCGCTGCTTCATCTCCATGACACCGATCTCGGGGATGAGATTATCGTGACGGCCCTGGAGCAGCGAAAGACGGTCCGGGCCGAGTTTGATCCGGGCGACAAAGTCACGGTTCGAAAGGCGCGTGTGGATTTTGGAGCGCCGGGGAGCGGCCGCCCGGGGTCTGGGTGGGACAATCCGCGGATGCTCGGGGGAGCGGGGTTGATCGTCGGAGCGGCGGCCTTGTTTTTTCTGTTCCGTCGTTTCCGTCGGCGAAAAAAGTCCCCTTCCATGAAATCGCGCAAGAAAAAGCAGGCGAGTTAGAAAGGATGGTAGGGTCTCACGTTGAGGGCACGGAGGAACCATCGGGATAAATGCCAGAGTACGCCATGACGCTTTCCCCCTGAAGGAATGGGTGCGGGGAGGAAGCGTTTTTTTGTGAGCGTGATTCAGGACGATTAAACAGAAAGGAGCGGCAATTGAACATGAAAAGATTTTCGGCCATTTTGGGCGTGGTGGGTTTTCTGGGTTTCATAACGGCGTGCGGAGGGGGTGAAGGCCCCATCCAGCCGCCCAAGCCGGTTCCTGCGGAGTATGCCGACAAGCACATGCCGGAGGGTTGGTGGACGGATCCAAAGATCGTTGAAGAAGGGAAAAAGATCTACAAGGGCGAACATAATATTGATGTCAACTGCGCCAGCTGCCACGGAAAAGACGGAAAGCCGGTGAAACGCGGCGCGCGGGACTTCCGGACGGTTGAGCGGGTCTCCATGTATACCGACAGCTACTGGTTCTGGCGGATCTCCGAAGGCGTGCCGAACACCAAGATGAAACCCTGGAAGGAGAAGCTTTCCGAGGAAGAGCGTTGGAAGCTTGTGGCCTATGAGCATACCTTCTCGCACGGCGGACAACCCGCGATGCACGACGATTATAAACCGGCCGCGGCCGCGGCAGAGGGACCCAAATGAAACGCACGCTGCTGACAGCCCTGGCGATGGTGTTGGGTCTCCTGGGTGTGGCCCTGGGGGTTGATCCGGGTTACGCCCAGGTGCCCGAGGCCGCGCCCTATGCGATCCCCGGCATTGAGAATCGGGATATTGTCTGGGTCGCGGCCCAGATGCACATCCTGTTCGCGGCCTTCATCCTGGGGGCCCCGATTTTCGTGGTGATATCGGAATGGATCGGGATGCGCAAAAAGGATCCCCGCTATGACCGCCTGGCGAAGGAGGTGACGAAGGTCACCGCGATCCTCTACAGCATGACGGCATTGACGGGCGGGCTGTTCATCCTCGTTCTGGTGGGACTCTATCCCAATCTGACGAGCTATCTGGTGAGCCATTTCTTTCCGATTTTCGCCA
>JACQHO010000151.1 GCA_016198945.1 Nitrospirota bacterium
GCGATACATTCCCTTGTAAGTTTTCGTGTGACTTGTCATCACCCCATGTGATGGGAGCCCACAGAAACGGGACGTACTATATAATTTGGGACTGTTTTTGTCAAGCATTTTTTACCGTCACCTCCCCGCCCGTCCGGCGGGCCGATTTCTTGACAGACTGCCCCGTTTCCAGTAGAATGTTTTCCCGTGTCCGCCCATCTTTCAGCCGGTTTTATCCAACCCAAGCCCGTGATTTCCGAGCTTTTATCGGTCGTCCGATGGATCGGCGGCGATGCTTTTCTAAAAAGCGCAGATGCCGCCCGGATGGATCCCGTCCTCCGGATGTTATTGGCATCCGATGGTACAATCACGTCGGCGCTTCACGCATTGTTGCTGACGCTGATCGGCGTGGAAGTTGTCCATCAGACCGAAATGCGTCTGGATGCAGCCGCGGCCGGCTTCCTTGATGTTGAGCCCGGTTCGAATGCACTGTCCCGTGAAGCCTGGTTGACGGCCGATGGTCAACGGCGGGTCTACGCTTCATCCATCATTTTGCTTGAGACTCTGGATCGGTCACTGCTTCAGGCCCTTCAGGCGCGTCACAAACCGTTGGGGTTGCTGCTACAGGAATCGGGCCGGACGGTCACGCGGAATCGGCTTCAGATCGGCTGTCTCTCCGATCCCGAGACGATCAAGACCTTGGGATCGGGCATCGCAGGACCGATCTGGATGCGGCGATACCGCATGAGCCTGGGATCGAAAGCGGCCGCCTTTATCCAGGAACAGTTTATCGGTCCCCCTTTTCGCCCGTAATAATATCATGATGCCCGTCATTTTAAAAAACAAGATGCAAGCCGTTACGGACCTCATCCGCCTCACGAAGCCGTACGGCACGCTTCTGCTCCTGATGCCGACCCTCTGGTCCCTGGTCGTGGCCTCGGAGGGCGCCCCGTCCATCAAACTGCTGATGATCTTTATCCTCGGCTCTTTCGTCATGCGGAGCGCCGGCTGCGTCATCAACGACATTGCCGACCGGAATTTCGACGGTCATGTCGAGCGGACACGCTCCCGTCCGCTGCCATCGGGGCGGCTGTCCGTGATCGAAGCGGCCTCGGTCTTCATCCTTCTTACAACCGCGGCGCTATGGCTTGTTCTCCAATTGAACTCTTATGCACAGCGCTTAAGCCTTGTCGGCATCGGGCTTGCGATCCTTTACCCTTTCAGCAAACGGATCATCCGTCTTCCACAAATGGTCATGGGCGTCGCATTCGGCTGGGGAGCGATCATGGCCTGGATTGCGGTGCGGAACACGGTGGGACCGCCGATCTTCATGATTTTTCTGGCCAACCTTTTCTGGGCCACAGCCTACGACACGATTTATGCTCTGATGGATCAGGAGGACGATCGGAAGATCGGGGTCAAGTCCTCGGCCATTTTATTCGGCCGGCATACCTGGCTGGCCGTGGGAATTTTATTCGGTCTTTCCTCCCTCTTTTTTATTCTCCTCGGACTGACGGCCGGACTTGGACCGGCCTATTATTCATCCATCGGCGCGGCATCGGGATGGTTTCTCATGCAGTCGTGGACGATTCGCAGACCCCTGGATCGGCAGATCGTCTTTTCACTGTTCAAATCCAATGTCGGGGTCGGCCTGCTGGTCCTCCTCGGCCTTGTCCTGAATTATCATTTATTCCAGTAACGGACTCGTTGAAATGAATTCAGACCGGATAAAAATAAGGATCGGCCTGATGGTGGTCACGGCCGGACTGCTTCTGACCGTTCCGGACGGCGGAGCCCAGCCCCAGCCCGCCGGCCCGGCGGTCGGCAAACCGATGGACCCCTCCCTTTTTACGGACGAGACCTGCATCCGATGCCACGCCTCGGACAAACCGCCCAGGGCGGACTATTCCAAACCTGAATGCGTCGAATGTCATTCGGCGCCGGATGAAGAAGGATTCATGCCCGTGGCCGACCCGGCGGCCCTGCCCGACCCGCCGAAGGGCGCGCCGCACGCGAAACAGCCGGCCGCGGCATCCTCCTCGCCGAATGAGATGATCGCGATCCCGGCCGGGGAGTTCATCATCGGCAACAACGGCCGCGGCGCGGGGGAAGGCGCCGGCGACCCGGATGAGATGCCGGAACACCGGATCCATGTCGGGGCATTCCTCATCGATAAATACGAGGTGACCAACGCGCAATACAAGGCTTTTGTGGATGCGACGAACCACCGCGCTCCGAAACATTGGCAGCCCTCCCGTCCGGTCGGCGGCATGACTCGATCAGGCGACGGAAACGGACCCATCACCTATCCGCCTGGAAAAGCCGATCATCCGGTCGTCTTCGTGGACTGGTACGACGCGAACGAATATTGCCACTGGGCCGGAAAGCGCCTTCCGACCGAAGAGGAATGGGAAAAGGGCGCGCGGGGAACGGACGGGCGCATTTTCCCCTGGGGAAACGCCTTTGACGTCAAAAAAACGAACTCTCCCCAATACTGGCTTTCATTAAATAAAGAGGGGGATACGATGCCGGTGGGCAGTTTTGAAAACGGAAAGAGCCCCTACGGCCTTTACGACATGTCCGGAAACGTGTACGAATGGACGGCCAACTGGTACAAACCCTACCCCCGAAACCCGGAGTTCAACAGCCATTACGGCGAGAAAAACAAGATCGTCCGGGGCGGTTCCTGGTACGACTGTCTTTCCTACGGCTGCGGCTTGAGCGCGCCCAGCTACAATCGGTCTCGATTTGCCCCCGAGATCCGGAACAAAGGATTCGGATTCCGATGCGCAAAAAATCCATGAGCGACAGGACGACCGTTTGCGGCAGGGGCGTATTGCAATACGCCCCTGCAATGATCCTTGGGATCTTCGTTATGCTCTACCTATCCTCCTGCGCCCGTCCGCCGGAAGGCATGGTGGCTGTCCCGGCGGGAGACTTCATCATGGGCACGGACGAGCAGGACCCCCAGGAGAAGGCGGCCGAGTACGGGGTCATGAAACCCTTTTTCAAGGACGAGCATCCCTCCCACCGGGTGAATCTCCCTTTATACTTCATCGACCGGAATGAAACGACAAATGCCGAGTACCGGGTCTTTGCCCAGAATACCGGACGAAGGATGCCGCCGGACTGGACCAACGGCCAATTTCCGGAGGGTAAGGGCCGTCATCCGGTGGTTCATGTCACCTGGGAGGATGCAAACGCTTACTGTCTCTGGGCCGGGAAACGTCTTCCGACCGAGGCCGAATGGGAGAAGGCCGCGCGCGGCCCGGACGGGCTGAAATACCCATGGGGGAACTCGTTTGATGAAACGCTCGCGAATGTGAACGGCCAGGTCGGAAACACAACCGAGATCGGAAAATTCGAGAAGGGAAGGAGCCCCTACGGCGTCCACGATATGATCGGCAATGTATGGGAATGGACGGCCGACTGGTACCGGCCTTATCCGGGAAACCCCCACACCTCGGACAAATTCGGCGAGACCGTCAAGGTCCTTCGCGGGAACTCTTGGGCCGGGCTGGGCCATTTCCCGCCGAACATCTATCATGAAGTCAAGGCCCACTACTCACGGGCCGGCTATCGCCTCTTCATGTCCCCCGCCGGCCTCGTCAACGACGTCGGCTTTCGCTGCGCGAAATCACCCAAATAACATTTGCAGTGGCAATTTATGAATTGCCCCCGCTGAATCCGGCCAAATCCTCCGGCCGCGTGATCGGCGGCAGACATTTTGTCCCGATGCAAACGTAGGCCGATGGTTCAACGGAGAGCGGGCAACCGAGGGAGTTCAACCGTTCCTGATCCTCCACGACATCCAGCGGCACCACGACCTTCCATGGCGCCCGGATCCGGTGGGCGGCTCGGACCAGATCGATCCAGCGCGCATCCCCTTTCTTGCCGACGACCACGACATGGTGCGGCGGATGGAGAAACCGCTCCAAGGCAAGCGCAAACGGCGCGCCGTGCTGCTGGTAGGGCTTGTAAACCGTCGCGAGATGCGACAAGACGGCCTCCGCGCGTTGCCGAAGGACCACCCGCCCGGTCAGATGAAACACACGAGTCAAGGCCATTGCCGCAACGGAATTTTCGACAAAAGGCTTGATTCGGATTTTCAAGATTCCCTCACGGTCGGGCGCGGCCGGAAGA
>JACQHO010000140.1 GCA_016198945.1 Nitrospirota bacterium
AAAGGGGACTCGGCCCTCTGCCGGCGCGAAAAAGTGGATATTCTCTTCATGCCGACGGCCGGGGCCGTCTATCCCGAGGGACACGACACCAAGATCCTGGTCGGACGGATCGGCGATGTATTGGAAGGCGCCGTTCGTCCGGGCCATTTCTCCGGCGTCGCCACGGTCGTGGCCAAGCTTTTTCAGATCATAACGCCGGAGATCGCTTTTTTCGGGCAAAAAGATTACCAGCAGACTGTCGTGATCAAGCGGCTGGCGCAGGATCTGAATTTTCCGGTCAAGATCGTCGTCTGCCCGACTGTCCGTGAGAAAGACGGTCTCGCGATGAGTTCGCGCAATCGCTACCTATCGGACGGGGAACGCGAAGCTGCTCGGTTTTTGTTCAAGGCGTTGCAAAAAGGGCGGGAGCGGATTGGGCAGGGCGAGCGTGACGCGGCCGCCGTACGGGATGCGATGGCCTTATTGATTCAGGAACAGCCGCAGGAGCAGATCGACTACGCAACCGTCGTCCATCCCGAAACGCTCCAGGAGGTTTCAAAAATCAAAGGCCCGGTCGTGCTGCTTCTGGCCGTCCGAATCGGAAAGACCCGCCTGATTGATAATCTTCTGGTCAAACCCTGATCCGTCCCGCGCGCGAGGCCGGTGCGGCGGCTATTTTGGAAAGAGGTATTTCAGGCCGGCCGTGACGACCAGACCGTTTACGCTGAGGGTATCGCTCACCGATGAACTGAAACCCTTCACCGTCAGATCAGTGCTTGTGAAGGCATAGCGTGCATCGACCACGAAGGCAACTACGGACGAAACTTTCAAATTCGCTCCAACGGCCAGATGAAAACCGACGGAATCATCCATCACGACCTTGTAAACGGAGATCCCCGACGATTTTCTGGCTTCCGAACTGGCGTGAGCCGAATTTTTATAGAATCCAACGCCGGCCCCAAGGTAAGGATCAAAAGGAGCCTCTTCTTCCATAGGATGGAAATGGACCGTCAGCAGAATCGGAACCACGACCACCTCGGCTTCTTTGATATTGGTCTTCAGGTCAACCGAAATCTGGTCGACACTGATCTCGCCTCCGAGCTTACCTTGACGCATTCCAGCCGTTACACCAAGGACGGTCGCGCTTTCAATATCGGTGGTTTCACCGAATACTTTATCGCTTTGGAATATCCCTGTTCCAACCCGGATTCCTATGCTGGTCTCCGGTCCGAGCAAGGCCAGAGAAGGCGCCGCCGATCCCAACACCAAAACCGCCGCAAGGCCCCAAATACGCTTCATGTCCTTCCCTCCTTTTTGATGTCGGTTAACCCGACCGATTGAATACCCTCAGGGAATGAGGTTGCTCACTGATGACGTTTTGCCCCACCGCCCCCCCCCGCGCGCGAGGCCGGAACGGAGCTTATCCAGGAATTAAGTTTCGTATCCCCGGAATTACGATATAGGCGATACAGACTCGAATTTTGAAATCAGCTTTCAACAAAATCAAGGGATTATCTTCCAAAAGGTGACAGGCACCTTTGGTAGAAGGCCCGGTCGTCCTATTACTCGCCGTCCGGATCGGTAAGACCCGTCTGATTGATAATCTGTTTGTCAAAATCTGATTAGATGGAGGGGTCACGGCCCGCGATCAAGGCTGCGCGGATCGCCTCCAACAGACGGCCATGCTAACGTCGCGCGCTCCCCGCCCGCCTGAAGCCGCTCCACCATCTCATGAATCGCCGTACTCACCAAGTCCCTGCCTCCGACTACCGTCGCACAAAAGCCATCCCCGCCCCCCCGCGCACAAGGGTGGAAGGGAGCAACGGAACTTTACACAGGTCCGACCCGAACCATTATTATTACTCCGCACTTCGGTTTTGGAAAAATTGTTCGGTCAGTTCTTTGGTACAAACATCTGCCATATCGTTCAACCTCTCTTTCAAGTACGACCCGTCATTTGCGGTAAAATCAGTCAAGCGGTGAGGAAATTGTGAATCCTGAGGACCATACCTACATAAGCCCCGCCAGAGTACTCTTGAAGAATCCAGGTTGATCGCCCTCCCCATGACTTCATACTTGAAATAGTACTTTTCTTGATATTCGACCAAGCCCCATTCTGTTGTCTTAAAATCAAAGACAACACCCTTCTCAAAAACTTTTCGTAATGTCATAATGTCATCGCTGTTGAGCGGTTCCCGGTTGCCGTCCACCTCCTTGGCCCCTAGTCCCTTCGCGATGCGCGAACTGACATCGGTGCTGATTTTCAGTGCGGGATCTTCAATGACGATTGTTTCACCTACCGGCGATTTCGAAGTTTTTGCCGATGCGGCATCAATTATTGCACCTACTAACCCAAACATGCTACCCATCCTGCCTCTTTCAAGATGATAAGTTGAAAAAGGGGGAGGGGAATAATATACAGCCTGGAGTTTTAGCTGATTTTTAATAATTATCCGATCCGAAGGTGATATCATGATTATTTGTGGCGCACAACCGACAAGAGAAAACGCGGCCAACATAACAGTTGCAGATTTCATAATCTTGACAATACCCTCCTAAAAGGTGACAGGCACCTTTGGTAATATTCAAGGTCGCCAACTGTTATAAATTATCCGCTTCAGCGTGAGCTATCCATCTCATCAAGAATCTTATCCAACCTGTCGATTGTGAAATATTTTTGCTCATCTTTCCACTGTATTTTTGTGCCTGCTCTGTTCGCTTGGGGAATCGCTCCACACCTCTCTCTAAAGCGAATGAGCAATGCACGCTCTAATTTTATCCATGTCTCGACTCCGGGCACTTTCTCACATGTTACGACATTGAATTCTACGTGCTTCGTTCCGTAGTCGTACAGAAGTTTCTCACCTCTCACTGCTGCGCTAGATGCAATCCGACGAGCCCCTTTCTTTGTAGTGCCTATGTAGGCGATCCGAGATCTTCGCCATGGATAACGAATCTTATTGTTTGTCCTTCCGACATACACAAGCTTGTTGTCTCGGAAGGCAGTTCGGTTGATTACGATAGCCGGATGGAGTTGCCACTTTATTCTGAGTCTTTTTGGCATGCTTTCCCCCTCATTGATTTGGGTTACCGGCTAAGCTATGCCGCCGTGTCACTAACATAAAAATGGGCATGGAGTAATTTTTTGAAGCTTTGATGTGATGGATAAACGCTTGCGGATCATGTGGCCTCGAGTTTCTCCCCGGCGGATGGGTCGTGTGTAAGTTAAAAACGGAAAGATGGCCCGCGCCGGAGGAATGATATGGCGGGATTATATTCTTTTAGATGATGTGGGTCAATATGTGGGGAATAGACATAAGGAGTGAAGGGCGTTAGGCGTAAGAAAAGAAAAAGGGACAGGTTATCCGGACGGCTACAACAGCTCCCACGGATACTGGAAGAAGATGCTCGGCTCGAACCCCTCCTGGCCCGTGGCGAGATCAAGCCGGTAGACGACGCCCGAGGCCGTCACGAGTCGCATCCCGGCGCCGTAGGAAGACCGCGTGGTCTCTCCAAGATCGCTCGCGCGGTCCGCGACCGTCCCGATCTCATAGAACAGCGCGATCTGAACCGCCGTTCGGATGTCCTTCATGATGTAGATATTGAACGGTTTGTACTCGTCCGTCAGGTTCCAACGAAGTTCCGTTCCCAGAAACCGGGCATGGGCGCCCCGATACCGTCCTTCGGAATACGATCTCAGACGGCTCAACCCGCCGAGCGCGGTGGCCGTTCCAAATTTGTTCTCCGCCACGGTGCTGTCCACAAACTGCCGACATTGGGTCTGCTCCTCCGGGTCCGTAACAGAACCGCAGTCGAGGCCCAGATCCTGCTCCACCGCACCGGGGTCCGTCTCACCTTCCTTGAGAACGTGAGCATCCGATCCAAAATAGTTGAAGGCCCAGGTGCTCCGGCTCCCGAGAGGAATGTAGGCCGTGGCGCTATAGTCCACCCAATAGAAATCCGGTCCCGACCCTTGCGGAAGCGTCCGCCAGAGGCTGAGGTCGAGCCGCCCGCCCCGGCGGGGGTCGAAGCTGTCATCCGTCAGATCGAAAAGCGTGCCCAAGACAGTTGTGTTGGCACGGGCCTTCGGACCGTCCTCGGCATTGATGATTGTTTCACCCCGGCGGTCGGACAGGCTTTTGAGCCGGCTGCTTACGCCATAGTCGCCGAGATAGATTTCAAAACGTCGCTCCATGAAGGTCGCGGCCAGACGGCCCCCCCCGATCACCGCATCCCCGAAAACGGCCACGGAATAGTCGTTCTGGTCGGCGGCCATGCCCCGTTGGCTGTAACTTTGGACCGACACCCGGCTCAGGTGCGCGCCGCCGATGTCCAGAATCAGCCTCTTCGGGATGAGGTGAATGCTGTCGATTCCAACCGCCTGTCCGTTGACATCCCCGCCGAAGAGCGTCCCGGAAACGTCCGTATAACTGCCACCCACGTTGGTGGCGGCGCCGAGAAACCCGTATCCCGACCCGATTCCCGGCAGGTTGAACAGGAAGGGCACGAGGACATGGCCGGGCTCGTTCTGGAACTGGGCTCTTCTTCGATCCGGAAGCAAACCCGGATCAGCGCCGGCCTCGACCCCGAATAGGAAAAAGATGACCGCAATGCCGACAGCATAGAGCAGTTTGGTCATCCTGACCCACATTTGAAATCAGCTTTCAACAAAATCAAGGGATTATCTTCCAAAAGGTGACAGGCACCATTCATTCAGGCACCATTCATTAAGCGGACGGCGGGGCGTCGGCGACGCGGTGGCGGCAGTAAGGACAGAGGATCCATTCCGGCTGGAGCGGCTTTCCGCAGGCATGGCAGTGATGGGTGACCGGATGGGCGCAGTAGGGGCAGACCTGAAAGTCAATATGGATGGACTTCCCGCATTTCAGACAGAAGGTCTGCAAATCCTCGCGGACCTCGATCACCCGCAGCAGCTCCTCGATCGTCGTGACTCCGCCCTTCACTTTGCTCAGACCGTCCTCACCCAGGGAGGTCATCTTCGAGGCCAGCGCCGTGGATCGCAGATCGTGCTCGGCCGCGCCGGTCGCGACGAGTTCCCGCAGCCGCGTCGTCATTTCGAGCACTTCATACATCCCGGTCCGGCCTTGATAGCCGAGATAGTTGCAGTAGCTGCAGCCCTTGCCGTAGTAGAAAGAGACGTTTTTCACCGAATCCACGGGAATTCTCAAGCTCACGAGGCTTTCCTCCGGAGGCGGCATCGCCGTCTTGCACCGTGGACAGACGCATCGCACCAGTCGCTGCGCAATGACGCCCATCACCAGCGACGCCACGAGATAACGCGGAACACC
This sequence comes from Nitrospirota bacterium, assembly GCA_016198945.1. Classification (GTDB taxonomy): domain Bacteria; phylum Nitrospirota; class Nitrospiria; order JACQBZ01; family JACQBZ01; genus JACQFA01. Next base: position 5,289 of record JACQHO010000140.1, read on the forward strand.
CAAGTCGACCAGGCGCGTGATCGTGGAGGGGGCGTCATTGGTATGGACAGTCGAGAGAACAAGATGGCCCGTCATGGCCGCGCGGAAAGCGATCTCGGCCGTCTCAAGATCCCGGATCTCGCCGATCAGGATCACGTTCGGATCCTGCCGCAGGATCGATCGCAGACAGCCGGCGAAGGTCAGGCCGATGGCCGTGTTGATCTGGACCTGGTTGATGCCGTCCAGATTGTACTCGATCGGATCCTCCACCGTCACGATGTTCGTCACCTCGTCCCGCAGTGCATGGATCATGGAGTACAGCGTCGTCGTCTTTCCGCTCCCGGTGGGGCCCGTGACCAGGATGATCCCCTGCTTTCGGCGCATCAGCGAGCGAACCTGCGACAGATTGTGAGGCGAAACCCCCAACGTATCGAGGGAGACCACCAGCCGGCCCTGATCCAGGACGCGGATCACCATCTTTTCCCCGTACTGGGTCGGAAGGGTGGAGAGACGGAGGTCGATCTCCCGGTTGTCCGACCGCACGCGCACCGCGCCGTCCTGCGGCATCCGCCGCTCGGCGATGTCCAGTTTTCCAAGAATCTTCATGCGGGATATCAGCGCGCCCTGGATCCATTTGGGCAGCCGGAGGTCTTCCTTGAGGAGGCCGTCGATCCGGTACCGCACCCGGAAATCCCGTTGGGAGGGCTCGATATGAATGTCGCTGGCCCGCTGACGGATGGCCTTGGTCATGATCAGGTTGGCCAGGCGGATGACCGGGGCCAGACGGCTCCGCTCCTCGAGGGACCGGGCGTCCGCCGCGGTCGGACTGATTTCGGGGATGATCTGGAGAAGGGATTCGTCGTAGTCCCGGGCCGTTTCCTCGACGATGCTTTCAACCGAGGTATTCAGGTTGTAATACCGCTCGATCGCTTCAAGTATGTCCTTGCGCGTCGCGATAACCGGCTGAATCCGGAAACCGGAGGCGAAGCCGAGGTCCCGCAGGCATTCGTAGTCGAGGGGATCGACCATCGCGACGTTCAGCGTTTTATTCTCCAGGGAAACCGGGATGGCGCATTGCTTTTTGGCGAGGGCTTCCGGAATCGCCATCACGACCTCGGGCTCCAGCGCCGTGGCGCTGAGATCCATGAAGGGATATCCCATCTGCGTGGAAAGCGCCTGCGCCAGCGCGCTCTCGGAGACGATGCGCAGCGTGATCAGCGTCTCGCCCAGCTTTTTCCCCAGCCGCTTCTGCTCGGCCAGCGCCCGTTTGAGCTGATCGTGGTTGATCAGCCCCGTATCGAAAAGAAAATCGCCCAGGCGCTTCTTTCCGTGGAATTCCGTCGTCTGTTTTTGAAATTCTCCCTGGGACATGGGCGGCCTCATGAAGTACGGACGGTAAAATGGACTATAAAGAAGGGCTCACCCTTTGTCAAGCCGGGCCGCCCCGCCCCGACTAAACAGCTTTTTCAGATTAGAGCCCTCCACGGCCGTCATCCCCCAACCCCAGGGCACCGGGCGCGGCGCCAAGTCGGCCTGTGTCCCGAGGGTCCGTCGAATCCCGTCGGTCTCGTACCGCACCGCGCCGTCACGGTCCGTGCGATAGAGACGGGCGCCCAGTGAGTCATACGCCGCCAGCGTCTCCGGGGAAGGATGACGGTAGGGATTGTTTGCGCCGACCGATATCACGGCCGCGGCCGGCGCTGTTTGGGACAGGAAATCGGGATCGATCGAACTACGGCTGCCGTGATGCGGAACTTTCAGAACGGTGGCCTTCAGACGACCGCCCCATCGGAGAAGCTTCCGCTGCGCCGGACGCTCGATATCCCCCGTAAACAGGAGCGCCTCCCGCCCGTATTCGATCCGGATCACGAGGGATTGATCATTATCCGATAACCTGGAGGGGACGGATTTCAAATCTGTCCCCACAGCGGGATGGAGCGTCGTGATCCGCGCAGGACCGAACGGCTTCGGCAGACCGTCGCCCGTGATCCGCTTTTCCGGGATCCCCTTTTCCAAGATCATCTCCCGAAACCGGTCATAAAAATCGGCGTTCTTTTCCAACCCATTGGTCCAGACCTCGCCGATCCTAAATTTTCTTGCGATATAGATCAAGCCGCCCATGTGATCCCGTTGGGGATGGCTTGCGACCAGAGTGTCGATCCTCCAATGGCCGCGGTCCCACAGATAAGGCGCAACGACCAGCCGGCCGAGGTCAAAATTCCCATGAGCGGACCCGCCGTCGATCAAGATCGTTTTCCCGTCCGGCATCTCGATCCAGGCGGCGTCCCCCTGCCCGACATCCAGAAAGGTTACGCGCAGACGTCCGTCCGAATGACCGGTCCATAATCCCGCGATCCAGACCGTTATGATCAGAAGCCAAAGGCTTATCACGGCCCCTTTCCAGACCCGGCCCGGCCGCGGGGAAAGACCGATCCATCCGGCGATGTAAAATGCCGCGAGAACCGGCGCCGGAGGGGACGGGACGTGGAGCTCGGACGCCGGCAACCGTGCGAATCCCTCAAGGATCCGATACAGCCCGCGCACAAGGCCGTCGTTCAGTCCGGCCAGCGGGAGCGTCGTTGAATCGAAGAGGATCGCTCCGATGGAACAAACCAGTCCCAACGGAACGATCACCATTCCGATGATCGGAATCACGATCGGATTGGACAGAAACCCGACCCAGCCGATCTGATTAAAATAGAAGGCCGTCAACGGCAACGTAGCCGCCCCGGCCGCAACCGTCATCCCCCAATAGGCCCGGAGCTTTTTGAACAGCCGTTCGGCGCGGGAGGGTTCCGATTCCACCCTCGACGCCGGTTCGGTCGGTCCGCCGACCCCTTTCATTCCGATCAGCGCCATCGCCAGGACCGCGATGAACGAGAGCTGGAAGGAGATCGCAAAAACGGCGCGAGGATCCCACGACACAATCAGAAGGGCCGCGACGGCCAGCGCATTCAATGGATCATCGGCCCGCTGAAACCAGACGGCGGCGAGATAAACCAGGATCATCACCAGGGAGCGGACCGTCGCGACCTGTCCGCCGGCCAGGAGCGTATAAAAAACGACCGGGACCAGCGTGGTCAGAACCGCAAGCCGGGTGAGGGTCACGCGACGGCTCAGGAACAACAGCCACCGGGCCGGCATCCGCCGCAGGATCCGGCCGGCGAGGTGAAACACGACGAATGCCACCAGGGCGAGATGAGAACCCGAGATCGAGAGGAGGTGGGTCGTTCCGGAAATCATGAAGGCTTCACGGATCTCGGGAGTCAACGAGCCCGTCTCGCCGATCAGCATCGCCTGAAGGATCGCGGACGAAACGGGGGAAAGCGCGCCGTCCAACCGCTGCCGTATCCGCTCTCTCCAGGCATAAATCCGGCGCAACGGAGCGAGGCCTCCGGTCGACAACCGGGTGATCTCGCCGGGACGATGAACCGTCGCCAGCGCGCGGATCCCATCCCGCCGGAGCACGGCGGCGTAATCAAAACCGCCCGGATTGCGAAGGCCCGATGCCGGGCGGAGCCGGAGCCCGGCCGAAATCGAATCCCCGTACTCGAGGTCCGGGACAAGATCCCGGACCGTGATCCGCACCCTTCCTCGGACGGGGACTTCATCACCTCCCCGAACGATCCCCCGGGCCGCGACGAATACGAGGCTGCTTTCCGGCCCGTGACGGAGAGGCTCGTCGATCACGCCGATCAGCCGGACCGGCTCCCGTGTCGCGAACCGGGCAAGATCATCGGACGAATCCGTACGGGTCGCGATCTGGAGCCGGATCATCCCGATCAGAACCAGTCCAAGGACCGCCAGAAAAACCCAGTGGTTCCATTGTCGCCGGAAACGCTTATAGATGACCCCCCCGCCGACCCCCATCACACCGAGGGTGGTCAAGGGATAATAGGTCCAGGCTTCTCCAAGAACCACGCCCGACAATAAACAAACCGCCGATGCTACTAAAGGTCTTTCCATCCGTCCCGCTCCTCACCCGGCCTAATGGAGCAAGGACGATGCCAAACCTTGGGAGCCCCCGATCGGGAGGGACGGGCGGTTTTTGAGCGGCACGGTTCTCGGCGGGCATTGAAAGGGGGATAGCGCGGGAGGAGGACATGCTCACTTGTTCACAGGAGGGCGCCGGCATAAACCGGCCGTTCATAAGGGAACCAATCCTCAGGCCGTGTGCTCGCCGAAATCCTTTGGGCTCAATCGTGCAAGCCAGGCATCCAGACTGTCTCCGGCGCGTTGCTTGAAGACTTCGTCCGTGGTGTAAATCGGGACATGGCTGCGGAGGGCCAGCGCGATCGCGTCGCTGGGGCGGGAATCAATGCTGAACAGGCTGCCGCCGGATTCGAGATAGATCAGGGCATAATAGGTGTTGTTCTTGATCTCCGTGATAATCACCTTCTGGATCCGGAGCCCGAGATGCTCCAGCATGCTCTTTAAAAGGTCATGCGTCATCGGCCGGCCGGACAGGATCCCTTCCAGCGCAAACTTGATCGCGTTTCCCTCGACCGCGCCGACCCAGATCGGCAGAACCTCCTTGTTGTCCTCGGCCCGCAGAAGCACCACCTGGGTCTCGGTCTTGGGATCGGTCAAGACCCCCTGCACGCTTAATTTGATGTCCATTGAAATGAGTTTCCTCCGGTACGCTATGGAAGACGATGGATGAGGCCGTTGCTCGCGATCGCCATGGTCTTTTCAAAACTAGACGGAATCCAGGGAAAGATCAGGACGACATACCCCCGGCCCTCGCCGATTCCCTCCCAAAGAATCTCGCCCTGCTCGGTATCGAAGATGCGGCCGGCCAGCCGGACCTGGGTGGCCCCTTCGGTCATCTCGATCCGTTGAAGCTCGGTCAAGAGAAGGTAACGGGCCCCCACCGCCTTACCGATCCGTTCAAGCGGCTCCTGCCGCGGGGGACGATCCACCGAGTATTCCCGCGTCAAATCCTGATAGAGCGACTCCAGTCCCGACTGACGAATCCGCGACAGGCTTTCCTGCGGATCAATCCAGACCCGGCCGGACCGCTGCTGCCGGAGCGCCTCGACAAAAATCGCATCCGCCCTGGGAAGATAGTCGCGAAGCGAGGAGCGGCTGAACAGGGGCAGAAGCCCGAGGCCTTCGCCTTCAAACGGTTCGGAAGGAAAGCCGAACTTGCGATACGACTCGGTCGAAAGATCGTCAATCGTGGCGCATCCCATCGGAAGCGCGCCGATCACGAGACAGCACAGAATCCCCGATGCCAAAGCAACGCGCTTCATTTCTTCCCCGACGAAGATGGATTTTTTCAGGAACCTGCTAACAGGGTATTGAAAAATGCGCTTCTTGCGCAGGCTGTTCAAAAAGCTCCGAATGCAAGGCCGCAGGGTACGAAGAGCCCGGAGCGTACGAAATAGGTACGTGAGGACTCTGAGGACCCGAGAACGAAGCAGACGGACTTTTTCAACAGCCTGCTAAGCGTCGTATTTTCCGAAATCCTCCGGGCGGAGATTATCCAACCACCGGTCGAGCTCCTCGGTGCTGTGCTTCTGGATCACGGAATCGGTCGCAAAAATAGGGGCGTCCGCCCGCAGGGCCAGCGCGATGGCGTCGCTGGGACGGGAGTCGATCGTGTACTCCGAGTCCTGATAATACACATGGATCTTCGCAAAATAGGTGTTGTCCTTCAGGTCGGTGATGACGATGCTGATCACCTTGGCATGGCTGCTTTCCAGGATATTCTTCATCAGGTCGTGGGTCATCGGCCGGGGGGTAAAGACGCCCTCCAACGCGAAGCTGATCGCGCCGGCCTCCGGTTTTCCGATCCAGATCGGAAGCACTTCTTTTTCCTGCTCATCCCGAAGAATGATGATAAAGGCGTTATTAAACGGGTCGTACATCAACCCTCTGACTTTCATCTGGAGCACGGTGTCGTCCTTTGCAAGACCGTTGTCTGCGGAAAGAAATGCCGGACCCTCTCCATGGAATCGGGGGCCTGCAATGATGATTTATCATATAATAAGAGGAGGCTTATTTCAACACGTTTTTATCTCGGTCGGGATTCAAGATCCGTTCCCGTTTTTTTATGGATTATCGAAGAGTTGTGAAACGAGGCCTCCGGCTTATCAACCTTGACAGAGACTTTTTTAAACGGATATAATCGGGCAGGCAATAACGGATGCCCGCTTGTTTGAGGTCAACCCATCATGATCCATGCTCTTTTTTTCAAGATCACCTTGATTTGCTATTTTCTCGGCACGTTCGCTTTTCTGGCCTACCTTCTGGCCGGGAAAAAAGAAACGTTTTCCAGGCTGTCCCTCGTGACCACGGGCATCGGCTTTGCATTCCACACGACAACATTCATCACCCGACTGTTTGAGTCCGGCTTTGTCTCCCTGACCCATTTGGTGGATGCAATGGCCTTTTTTGCCTGGGCCTTGGTGATGGTCTTCCTTTTCGTGGAATTCCGCTTCCGCATTCATGTTCTCGGCTCGTTTGT
>JACQHO010000147.1 GCA_016198945.1 Nitrospirota bacterium
AACCATGAGAAAACAATATCTGATCGACCGGAGGTTTCAGCTCCAATGGACGGGAAAGATCTTTCTGCTGATGACCGCGGTCTCGATCATCGTCGGATGGACCATCACCTATGTGGTTTGGGACGCCACCACCACACAGCTCAAGGGATTGGTCGCCCAGGCGGTTCTGACACAAACCCAGGTTCTGCCCATCTCCTCCACCATCAAATCCTCGATCGCGCTGGGGTTGATCACGCGCGGACTGATCCTCATTTTTATTTTAGCCGTCTTAAGCATTTTCCTGACCCATCGAATCGCCGGTCCTGTCTATAAAATCAGAAAGACGATCCGGCTGGTCCATGACGGCAGCTCGGCCGAGCGGGTCGTCCTCCGGGATCATGATGAATTTCAAGACCTGGCCCGGGAAGTGAACCGCCTGATTGATCACTTTCAAGGGAAGAAATAGAAAGGGTCAATCAGCCGTGGTCACAGCCCGGATGGATTCGATCAAGATCGCGACCATCTTCTTTAATTGCGGAATGGTCACTGACAATGGCGGGAGGAGCGGGACGACGTTTCCGAGAGGGCGGAGGATCATTCCCCGTTTTAATGCCTCCCCGGCCACCCGATAGCCCCACCGTTCTTCCAAGGGAAACGGTACTTTCTTGATCCGATCCTTCACCAACTCAACCGCCGCGATCAACCCGATCTGACGAACCTCGCCGACGTTTGGGTGATCCTTGAGCGGTTTTAGAAATCGCGCGAGGGTTTCAATCTTCGGTTTCAGTCTTTCCAGCACGCGCTCCTTCTCGAAAATCTCGATATTGGCGAGCGCCGCGGCGCAGCCGAGCTGATTCCCGGTATAGCTGTGGCCGTGGAAAAAAGTCTTGAATTCCCGGTACTCTCCCAGGAAGGCGTCATAAATCTCCCCGGCGGCCAATGTCGCGGCCAGCGGCAGATATCCGCCGGTCAATCCCTTTGCGATCGCCATCAGGTCCGGCGTCACGCCTTCATGCTCACAGGCGAACATCGTTCCGGTCCGGCCGAAGCCGGTGAAGACTTCGTCCGCGATCATGAGGACGCGGTATCGCGTGCAGAGATCGCGGATTCGTTTTAGATAGCCCGGCGGCCAGGTCAGCATCCCGGCCGCGCCCTGGATCATCGGCTCGATCACGACGGCCGCAATCTCCTGATGATGCCGGGACAGAACGGTCTCGACTTCATCGGCGCATGCGAGGCGGCATTCCGGATAGGTTTTGCTCAGGAAGCAGCGATAACAATACGGCGCGCCGACTTTATGTGTTGGGAACAGAAGCGGGGAGTATGTTCCGTGAAACAGCTCGATCCCGCCCAGGCTGACCGAGCCGATCGTGTCGCCGTGGTAGGCATTGACGAGCGATAGAAATTTTGTCTTTTGGGTTCTCCCGCGGTGATGCCAGTACTGGAACGCGATCTTGAGCGCCACCTCCATCGCGGTCGAGCCGTTGTCCGAGAAAAAGACTTTTGTCAGGCCCGGGGGGGCTAATGCGACCAATTTCTTCGCGAGCCGGATCGCCGGGATATTCGTCAGACCGAGAAGGGTGGAATGGGCGATTTTATTGATTTGATTTTTTATGGCGCGGTCCATCGCAGCCTTTCGGTGCCCGTGCAGATTCACCCAGATGGATGAGACCCCGTCAAGATACCGCTTTCCGTGAATGTCATATAGATGGATGCCCTCTCCTCGTTCGATGATGAGCGGCGTTCCCTTTTCCCATTCGGCCATCTGGGTAAAGGGGTGCCAGATATACCGCCGCGCGTCCGCTTCCATCCGCCGAATGACCTCGATGCTCTTTGACCTTTTTCTTTTCATCGGACCGTCATTATACTTCATGGCTTTAAGTCCGTAAAGCAGTCCCGTACGACCGTAATTCGTCTTGACAACACGGGCATGATTTTGTTACTTTTACAAGCCTCCGCTGAAACTTTTCCGGCACACACGACCGTCGCCCGTGGAGACACAACGGATTGACTTTTCAAAAGGTTATCTCATCGCTCCAAGACTTCTGGTCCCGCCGGGGCTGTGTATTGCATCAGCCTTACGATCTTGAGGTGGGCGCCGGAACCTTCCATCCCGCGACTTTCCTGAGAGTGCTCGGTCCGGAACCGTGGAAGGCGGCCTATGTCCAGCCCACGCGCCGTCCCACGGACGGGCGATACGGTGAGAATCCCAACCGGCTTCAGCATTACTACCAGTTTCAAGTCATCCTCAAACCCTCTCCGGAAAATATCCAGGACCTCTACCTGGGCAGTTTAAAAGAACTCGGGATTGACGGACGGGTCCATGACATCCGGTTTGTCGAAGACGACTGGGAGTCGCCCACGCTCGGGGCCTGGGGTCTGGGCTGGGAAGTGCGGCTCAACGGGATGGAGATCACGCAGTTCACTTATTTCCAGGAAGTCGGGGGCGAGGAGCTTTCGCCCGTTTCGGTCGAGCTGACCTACGGCCTGGAGCGGCTTGCGATGTATCTCCAGGGCGTCGACAGCGTTTTTGATCTCCAATGGAACGACACCGTGACCTACGGCGATGTCCATCATCAGACCGAGGTACAGTTTTCAAAACATAATTTTGAAGAGGTCAATGCCGATTCTCTCCGCCGAATATTTGACCTGTACGAATTCCAATGCCGTACGTTGATCGGCAAACAGCTGGTCCTGCCTGCATATGACTACTGCATTAAGGCCTCGCATTTATTCAACCTCCTTGACGCAAGAGGCGCCGTCAGCGTGACGGAGCGGGCGGGGATGATTGCCCGGGTGCGTGATTTAGCCAAACAGTGTGCGACGGCCTATATTGCGCATCGGAAAGAAATGGACCATCCCTTGATGCTGCGTGAGAAGGCGCGGGTACGATCATGAAGGGCGGTGAATTGCTTTTAGAGATCGGGACGGAAGAGATTCCGTCAAGCGTTCTTCCCAAAGCGATGAGCGATTTGAAAGAACAGGCCACACGGATGTTGTTGGAAGCAAGAATCCCGGCGGAACGCGTCGAAGCCTTCGTGACGCCGAGACGTCTCGTCGTATGGGCGACCGGAATTCCTCCGCGTCAAGCCACTCAGATCACGGAAGTAAGCGGCCCGCCTCGCTCCGCGGCCTATGATGCCGAAGGCCGTCCGACCGCGGCCGCAACCGGTTTTGCAAAGGCCCAGGGCATTCCGGTTGAAGGTCTGACAATCAAGAAGACGGACAAGGGCGATTATGTCTGCGCCGTCCGTAAGCACCCGAGCGTCGCGGCGATTCGTATTCTTAAAGATTTACTTCCATTATTAGTCTCATCACTCAGGTTTCAAAAGATGATGAAGTGGAACGGCCATGGCATGCGATTTGTCCGCCCCATCCGCTGGATCGTGGCCATGCTTGACGGCCGGGTGGTCCCGTTCCATCTGGCCGGGCTTTCGAGCGGAAACCTTTCCCGAGGGCACCGCTTTCTGTCCGGCCGGCCGTTTTCGGTGAAGGGTTGGATGGACTATCGCATGAAGCTGAGGCGGAACCATGTTGTTCTGGATCCGGCCGAGCGTGAAGGCCTGATCCGGAATGGACTGGCCCGATTTGCAAAGGAAGTGAGGGGTCTCGTTCCGGATGATGCGGACCTTCTCAATCAAGCCGTCTTCCTGACCGAGCAGCCGGTTGTACTGATGGGCGGATTCGACAAAAAATACCTCGACCTTCCGGTCGAGGTTCCGGTCACAGTGATGAAGGAACATCAGGGCTATTTCCCCCTAATGGGGAAAAGCGGCTCGCTCCTTCCCCATTTTCTTTTCGTGAGTAACATAAAGACCCAAAAACCGGCCTTGATCCGGGCCGGCAACGAGCGTGTGATCCGAGCCCGGCTGGAGGACGCCCGATTTTATTTCGAACAAGACAAGAAACAGACGCTGAATGAACGCGTGGGCCAACTCAGCGGGCTCGTTTTTCACGAGAAGCTCGGCACCCTTTACCAAAAAATGGAACGGATCAAGCAACTCGCTCCTATGCTGCTGCGCGAAGCCGGGAGAGACGAACAGGAAATCAGCCGCCTCGAGAAGGCGGCCCTTCTATGTAAGTCGGATCTTTTGACCGGCATGGTGCGGGAGTTCCCGAGTCTTCAGGGGATTATTGGGCGTGAATATGCAAAACTGCAGGAGCATGATTCCGAAGTGGCCGACGCGATTGCGGAGCATTATTTCCCCCGGCATGGGGACGACCCGAGTCCACCCCGGACCCTGACCGGAAAGTTTTTGACCGCGGCCGATCGTCTGGATACGCTCGTCGGTTTTTTCGGCGTGGACCTCATGCCGAGCGGTTCAATGGACCCGTATGCGCTTCGCCGTCAGGGGCTGGGCCTGGTCCAGGTGCTTTTGGATGAGGCCTTCTCCCGACTCTCGCTTCAGAAGGCGATCCAGACCGCGGCCGGTCTTTACGCCGATCGGGGTGTTTCACTGAAAAAGGACTCCAAAACGATTCGAGATGAGTTGGATCGCTTCCTGGCGCAGCGGATGGAGACTTATTTCAAACGGCGGTTCGGCCCCGAGACCGGATATCGCGCCGATCTGGCGGATGCCGTGTTGTGCGGCGCCTTTGACAACCCGCTGGATCTGTACCTGCGCTTTGTGGCGCTGATGAATTTTAAGCGCCAGCCGGATTTTGAACCGCTGATCGTCACCTTCAAGCGGGCTTCGCGAATACTGCCGGCCGGTTTTAAGGGAGAGGTCCGTCCGGATGCCTTCAAAGAGACGGTCGAAAAGGAGTTGTACCAACGATGCCGGAAGGCCGAGACGGACGCGACCGGTTTCTTTTCCCGACGACAGTACCCGGAAGTCCTCAAGGCGCTGGCCGATCTGCGTCAACCGATCGATTCATTTTTCAACGGCGTCATGGTGATGGATGAGGATCGTGCCGTTCGGGAAAATCGCTTGTCTTTGTTACAGAGGATTACGAAGCTCTTTATGAAATTCGGCGATTTCACGAAGGTGATGGTGGAGGAGAGCTCAAAAGCGAGATAAGACGCTGCCTGTGATGATCGACCCAGCGAGCAAAGCGAGCGAGAAGGGGAGGACTTCGGCGAACTCAGTCGAGCCGCTCCAAAAGGAGGGGACAGATTTCAAATCTGTCCCCAGCCAGGATGACGATCTTCGGCTGGAATTGAGGATTTATGCCCGCCGCGTGACCTGGGGGCTGGTGTTTTTCGGCGGACTGATGTTCATCGGCGGGCTCAACCTCGCCGGCGTGGATCTCGATGAAATCGAATCCAAGGGGAAGTATTACAGGTCGGACCGGCATATCTGTCTTAAGACGGACTGGCTGGAAACGACCGTGGGCGATAAAGACCGCGCCCAGTTCTGCATGGAATGGATCGATCCAAGCGATACGAGCGGCAACACGCATCAATTGATCCTGGCCGATCTGGTGATCGTTAGAGACAGGGACGGGAAAATTCGTACGCAGCACAAGAGAACGGTGAACTATCCCTTGATCGGAACCATCCTGTATCTGGCCGTTCTGATCGTGATCGGGAAGCTGGTTCAAAAACATTTCATCGAGAAACGTCGGGTCCGGCTGGGCCTCACGGGAACGACAGGAGAATAATCTGTGAAACCGAAAAAATACGTCTACTATTTTGGCAACGGCAAGGCCGAGGGTCGGGGCGATATGAAGGACCTTCTCGGAGGCAAAGGCGCCGGGCTGGCCGAAATGACGCGACTGGGCATCCCGGTTCCGGCCGGGTTTACGATCACCACACAGGCCTGCGTCGAGTATTTCGACAACCGGAAGCGGTTTCCGAAGGGGATGTGGGAACAGGCCCGCCACGATCTCAAAAAGGTCGAACAGGCGATGGGAATGACCTTCGGAGATTCCGAGCGACCGCTCCTCGTTTCGGTCCGGTCGGGGGCCAAGGCCTCGATGCCGGGAATGATGGACACCGTGCTCAATCTGGGATTAAACGAACAGACGATGAAGGGCATTATCCGGAAGACCGGGAATGAACGGTTCGCCTATGATGCCTATCGCCGTTTCATCACGATGTTCGGCAGCATCGTGATGGAAATAAAGCGCGAACGATTCGAGCATCTTCTCGAGGAGCAAAAGAAACAAAAAAAGGTCAAGCTGGACACCGACCTCGGCGCCGAAGAGATGAAATCAATTGTGGCGCAGTATAAGAAACTGGTGAAACAAGAGACCGGCTATGAATTTCCGGACGATCCGTTGGAACAACTCAAAATGGCGATCAATGCCGTTTTTAATTCATGGTTCGGGGCCCGCGCCGTGACCTACCGCCGGATTCACGGCATCCCGGACGGATGGGGCACCGCGGTGAATATCGTGGCGATGGTCTTCGGAAACATGGGCGAGACAAGCGGCACGGGCGTGGCGTTCACCCGGGATCCCTCAAACGGCGAGCGGCGGTTTTTCGGCGAATGCCTGATGAATGCCCAGGGGGAGGACGTCGTGGCCGGGATCCGCACGCCGCTGCCGATCGAGGCGCTGGCCAAAACCGTTCCGTCAGCCTATCGGGAGCTGCTGGCCGTCTTCAAAAAACTGGAGCGCCATTACCGCGACATGCTGGATCTGGAGTTTACGATTCAGGAGGGAAAACTCTACATGCTCCAGACCCGGGTGGGAAAGCGCACCGGACTGGCGGCCGTCCGGATTGCGGCGGACATGGTCAAGGAAAAATTGATCACGAAGAAGGAGGCGATCCTTCGCGTCTCGCCGGACCAGATCGCGCAGTACCTTTATCCGATCTTCGACTCCAAGGCGGAATCGGCGGCCCGTTCCGTCGGGAAGGGGCTTCCGGCCGGGCCCGGCGCGGCGGCCGGAAAGATCGCACTGACGCCGGACAAGGCGATGGCAATGCGCGCGGCGGGCGAGCGCGTGATCCTGGTCCGGCGCGAAACAAGCCCGGATGACATCCACGGAATGGATGCGGCGATGGGATTTCTAACGGCGAAGGGCGGGATGACCTCGCATGCCGCCGTCGTGGCGCGCCAGATGGGAAAGGTCTGCGTGGCGGGGTGCGAGGCGGTCGAGGTGAACGAGGCGAATCATACCGTGAAAATCGGACCGGCGACGCTCAAGGAAGGCGATTTCCTTTCGATCAACGGGTTCACCGGCCAGGTCTACGCCCAGGATCTTCCGGTCGTTTCATCGGAAGTGATCCAGGTGATTCAGGGAAAGATGAAACCGAACCAGTCCGAGAAGTACCGTTATTTTGCAACCGTCCTGAACTGGGCCGACCAGGTCCGCCGTCTGCGGATCCGGGCCAATGCCGATATCCCGGATCAGGCCGCCATCGCGCGTGGATTCGGGGCCGAAGGGATCGGACTCTGCCGAACGGAGCATATGTTCTTCGCGGAGGACCGCATCCCGATCATGCAGAAGATGATCCTGGCCCGGGCGCGCGGGGAGCGGGAGCAGTATCTGGACAAGCTTCTTCCGCTGCAGAAGAGCGACTTCCTCGGCCTGTATCGCGAGATGCAGGGATTCCCGGTCACGATCCGTCTGCTCGATCCGCCGCTTCACGAATTTCTGCCCAAGCGCGAGGATCTGATGGTCGAAATCGCCCGGCTGGAGGTCTCAAACGGCGACCGGACCCTGCTGGAGGAAAAACGGCGGCTCCTGGCCCGGGTCGAGGAGCTGCATGAGTTCAATCCGATGCTGGGCCTGCGCGGATGCCGTCTGGGGATCACGATGCCTGAGATCACGCGGATGCAGGTTCGCGCCATCATGGAGGCGGCCTGCGAGATCGCGCGCGAGGGGAAAAAGATCGTGCCGGAGATCATGGTTCCGCTGGTCGGGATGCTGACCGAGATGAAGGCGCAGAAAGATTTGGTCCGGAAGACCGCGGACCAGGTCATCAAACAGTACGGCGTCAGGATCACCTATCTCGTCGGGACGATGATCGAGCTGCCGCGGGCGGCCGTGACGGCCGGCGAGATCGCGAAGGAGGCCGAGTTCTTCTCGTTCGGCACGAACGACCTGACCCAGACGACCTTCGGTTTCTCACGCGATGACGCGGCCAAGTTCATCCAGTTTTACATGACGACATCCGATCTCTGTCCCAACTGCCACGGCTCGGACGTGGACAAGAAGACGAACACCTGCCGCTCCTGCGGTTATGTCATCACGGACCAGGCGTCCAATATCATCGAGTTCGACCCCTTCGCCACGCTGGATCAGGACGGCGTCGGTTATCTGATGCGCCGGGCGGCCTGGGACGGCCGGAACACGCGGAAGGACATCAAGCTCGGCATCTGCGGGGAACACGGCGGCGATCCGGCCTCGATCGAGTTCTGCCACCGCATCGGACTGGACTACGTGAGCTGCTCGCCCTATCGCGTCCCGATCGCGCGCCTCGCCGCCGCGCATGCGGTGTTGAATAATAAAAAACAGAAGAGCGAGAAGGATATATGAAGGAGACGATAAATAGGAAACTCACAAGGGGAGAGGCACAAGCATTTCGAAAACGGTGGAGAGCCGTGAATGAGGCGGAGCGGAAGGAATTAAGAGGGACTTCCGCCGCGGACAAGTTACGACAACTATCCGTGCTGATGGAGTCGGTGCGTCAACTGGGGTGGACCCGATTGCTTGCGGAAGAAGAAACGGTTGTACGGGATCGATGGAATCGGCTCCGAAAGGCCTACGGTGTCTGAGTTTGCCAAGGATCCTCTTGCGCCTCTTGTTGCCGTCCTGCGCGATCTCGCGTCATGGTTACAGGCCGGACAGGTTTCGGGAGTGGTCATCGGTGGTGTCGCGGCCTCCGTTTTGGGACGCCCCCGGGTAACGCGCGACGTGGATGCCATGGTGCTTCTCGATGAGGGGAATTGGCCGAAATTTCTCGAAGCGGGTGCGCGGTTCGGATTTATCCCCAGGCGTCCGGACGTTTTGACATTCGCGAAACGGGCCCGCGTTCTCTTGGTCCGCCATGATCCGAGCGGAATCGATGCGGATGTTGCGATCGGGTCTCTTCCCTTTGAGCAGGAGGTCGTAACACGGCTGCAATGGATTCAGATCGGCGGGGTAAACATCCCTTTGCCGACACCCGAGGACTTGGTCGTCATGAAGGCGGTCGCCAACCGACCGCGGGACTTAGGCGACATTGAAGGTATATTGGATGCCAATCCGAAACTGGATTTGCGGCGCGTGCGCCGATGGGTGCGGGAATTCTCATCAGCTTTGGAATCGCCGGAGATTCTGAGAAATTTGAATGCGATTCTGGCGCGCCGCCGGGGCCGAAAATGAGAGATGCCGATATGAACTCCGATCCTCTGAACCATATTTGCGCTGCGCGCCTCGCTGCCGCACACGCGGTGTTGAATAATAAGAAGCGGAAGGTGGAGAAAGATATTTGAGGTTCTTAATACCAGAATGCTGGATTAAAGTGAAGCATTATTACCATGGCTCCGAGCGTCTGTCCCTCACCTAAATAGGTTAGTCCGCATTCGATTTATTCACAGGTTATCCTCAAAAAACACACAAGATATGGTTGCTTTTCTAACCAATAGCTCAATATATGGTGTTTTTTCTTGAAAACGGTAGACGAATGTGCTATGGTTGGCATGCTTTGGAACTACCCTCCAAAGCTGTATTGGGCTTTATACAATACCTTTTTACTTGATGCATCGAGAGCAAAGTTAAAGAATCCAGCACCTAACAGATTCCAGAACGGTTGCTTTCCCTGTTGAGAAAAGAGCGCTCAAGAATCAAGTAGGGTAAAGAAGAAAGAAAACCTAAGGCCCGGTACCCAGTGGTAGCGGGCCTTTTTTATTTAAAGATTTTTGTCACAGGTCAAAACCATCATGTTATAACAACTTTGAAAGGAAAAAAGGGTGGACGCTTCTGAATATCAACGACGATATGACTTAGTTCGGCAATGGTGCGCAAGGGGCTACCAGTATCTGCGTAAAACTCTCCGGTGTTACGGCATTGCTGATTTAAAGGAGCTACCGGAACATCCGAGGTTCACCGAGATATTAACGAAAGCATTCGATGAGCTTTTGCAAAGGAATTGGAAATGGTACTTTGTTTTGAAACTGAGAAGTCGGGGAATCCCTGACAAGATCATTGTGACAGAATTATATAACCTGCTCTGGTTTTTTTGGATCTCAAGATTTAGAGAGCTCAATATTTCATATGAAGATTTCATGACCAAATCTCCCGACATCTTCTGGCGGGAAAACAATGAAGGAGGTGAAAGAGACGATGAGCTCGAATGAACTGGAAAACGAATTGGAAATTGATGAATTGACAATGCCCACTGAAGAAGAGTGGGAACTCATAGGAACATTTTTCACCATTTACGAGGCTAGGTTTGCTTACACTCCACATATGCCAGATGATTTATTTCTGAAAGCAAATGGAAATCCACAAGATTTGAGCATAGATCAAAAAGGGCACTTGTTTACTTGCAAAGATTGCTGCGCCAAGTTTTTCTCTCAAGAGATTTCATTGGACCTTTTTGTCGCTTCCATGCCTGAGAGTCAAAGTGTCATCCCAATAGAAGCGCTCACACAAAAAGATGGTGACGATATAACTAGGCCGAGCATAGAAGCAAGAAGAGAGGACAAGTTATTTGCCACTTTCATTGATGGGAAGGAGTATCGCACGGAAAAATCAGAGCTTACCGGTACCGAAATTATGGACCTAGGCGGTGTTTCCAGGGAAGCAGGTCTGATTATGATTCTAGAAAATGGTACTCAGGTGCAGGTTGGAAAAGATGAAGTCATCGAGCTCAAGCCAAGCCGGAAATTCAAAAGAGCGCCCCGCTTCAGCAGGGGGTGAGTTGTTCCAATTTCTTTAACCGCATTTGGCCAAAAGGCCTAAACAAGGAGGTCACAACAAATGGAAGAAGAAAAAACTACAACCGCTCTTGCTGCCGAAGTAGGAGGAAAGTTCTTTACCCTCTTTATTGATGGTAAGGAATACCATGTGCAACAATCTGAACTTACCGGTGCCGAGATTATGGACTTGGGTGGAATTCCAAGAGAGGCTGGCCTGATCATGATTCTGGAAGATGGTACTCAGGTCCAGGTTAGAGTGGACGAAGTGATTGAGCTGAAGCCGGGTCGGAGATTCAAAAAGGCTCCTCGTTTCACTAGGGGATAGTATGCTCGAGCGAAGGCAGCGAGAAATCGAGTTGCTACTAAAGAGATATGGGCTCCTGGAGCATGGAGTGAACCTTGAATGGGTGCTCTTTAAGGAGTTCCCACTACCATCTGGATGGAATAGAGAGAAAACTATGCTCTTAATCTTAATTCCTCCAGGCTATCCCTTAACGCCCCCAGACAATTTCTATGTGCAGATGGGTTTCAGGCTGGTCTCTGGAGCACTTCCGACCAATTATAACGAACCATCTGCTCATATGGGGCAGCAATGGGGACAGTTTTCTTTCCATGCGGATCAAAGCACTTGGCGCCCTTCAGCGGATCTTTTAGAAGGTGATAACCTCTTAACCTTTCTTTTGCAAGTAGAACGCAGATTAAAGGAGTTGAACTAATGAATTCACTGAGCATACCAAGCAGCATCTGGGAAAAAACAAGAGATCACCTTTTAAAAGATGGTATGGAACACTTCGCTTTCTTCCTTGCGGGTTTTGCCACACATGAGAATGGCACTTCTTTCTCAGTCAAGGACGTTGTTCTACTTCATGAGTGTGATCTGAATTTTTCTTTTTCAAGTCACTCCATGTTAAAGCTAGATGCACTACTCCGGATTACTAACTTAGCAAGATCCAGAAAGTTAGCACTTGTAGAAGCCCACAGCCATCCTTTTACAAAGAATGATGTGCGATTCTCTTCAATAGATGTTGACGGGTTAAAGGAGTTTGCACCGTATATGTTAGATGACCTCCCTGGTTTTCCTTACGCCGCAACCGTCTGGGGAACAGAATCTATCGATGGGATCTACTGGAGATCTGATAAAAAAACGTCGAACCCTATTTCAGAAGTCCGTGTCATTGGACAGAATATCAAACGTATCGTTACCTCGTCAGGAAAGAAATCTGCCTCCATAAGACGAGAAAACGAAAATGTACCAGAAGATATGAGGTACAACAGACAGATTCTGGCCATTGGTAAAGATGGTCAGGAGAAAATGAGCAGTGTGCGTGTCGCAATTGCTGGTGCGGGTGGCATTGGCTCCCACGTAATCCAGCAGCTTGCCTATCTTGGGGTGAAGAATTTTGTGGTGATTGATGCTGATAATGTTGAGAAGAGTAATCTGAACCGATTAGTGGGGGCAACACCTTCAGATATTGGTCGGCCTAAGGCATGGGTAATGGAGAGGATGATTCGTTCTATAGATGGCTATGAAACCATTAATGTAAGAATCATCAACCGATTTATTCGGGATCCAGACTCCGTAGATGCTTTAAGAGAGGCGGATGTCATTTTTGGATGCGTCGACAATGATGGAGCTCGATTAATCCTTAATGAAATCGCTCTGGCATATCTCATTCCTTTAATTGACTGTGGGGTAGGCATTGAAGCAAGAAATGGAGAAATTACTGAAGCTGGCGGTCGGGTTATGCTTGTCCATCCTGACGGTCCTTGCTTGCTGTGTGCTAAGGAGGTGAATTACAAGGAAGCATCGAACGATCTTGCTCCACTCGAAGAACTTGAGATGAGAAAAAAACTTGGCTATGTAAGTGGGGAAGAAGTATTGAGCCCCTCTGTTATTTCTCTAAACGGAACCATCGCTTCTATTGCGTGTACAGAGTTTATTGCTATGGTTACGGGAATGAGGTCTGCTAGAGAGTTCACGTTTTATGATATGTTTGAGCAAAGAATTGTTCCGCGGATTCTGAAACCGGATCCAAAATGTTTTCATTGTTCGTTGAAAGCAATTGGAGACAAAACCAATATACACAGATATAATTCAAACAGTATTCCAAAAGACATCCCCAGAGTTTGAGTGTGCATAGATATAAACTTAAGCCATATTAGTTTCATTCTATCGCCGATGTCTATTCAGCTGCGTGGTTGTCTGTGCAGCTTTTTTGTTTTCTTTATTTAATCTTTAAAAGTCTGATACAATATGCGTCGTTCGATTTATAAGGGTACGCGTTGCCCATGGGTATTGATCGACGTGGCCTTGAATGGGATGAAAACCGACGAATGGTATATAAACCGGGCGCTGCAGCTCGCCATAAAGGGCGGGGCCGGACGAGCCCCAATCCGATGGTCGGCATGGTTCTAGTCCGCACTGTGGCTTAGCACGACACCTTTTATCTCAAGAAACAGAAGGAACAGGATGATTTCACGGAAGGATAAATCGTTTAAGGATTACCGAAAGGAAGGACATCTTTGGATAACCCTTTCAACAGGGGAGTACTATCCCGATGTACTCCCCCTTGCCTGCGAACTGTACAAGCCTGTGCTTATAACATTTGGACAGCTACTCAAGAGTGCGCACTCGTCAACTGATTTGTTTATGGCAATATCTGGAACGAAACCACAATGGATGAGAATCCAATTGTGTCGCGTCTTCCGCAAGTACGTGAGCCCCGAAACACCGGTTGAGATGTTGAAGAAAAAGAGTTCGGCGGTCAGCATCTGCAATCGTTTCGGTAAAGGTTTTCGGAAGATCACGGAGGTGCAAACCAAGTTCCAAAGACGTCCGATGCCGGACGAAGCGCTGTGTGCGGTGCTCTGGGAGTACAAGGACAGGGGACAAAAGGGTTACGATCTGACGGAGCGGCTTTTCACGATCATACGGGAGCGCTTCAAGGCACTTGATATAATCGGGCCAGAACGCGCGGGAAAAGATGTCATTCTGGGTGAACTGTTTGAGGACTATCCAAAACCTGATCGTCCAGTTGATTTCGTTCTTCTCCATAAAGGAAAGCCTTTAGCAGTTGGGTTGGCCAGATATGACTCCGATCGTGGAGGTGCACAAGAGGATGACAGGACAGGACAGTACCGCGAATGCGCCAACGAGGTACTCAACTACGCAAAGAGAAAGAATTTGCCCTTGAAAGTGATTTTCCTGAATGATGGACCAGGATTGCTTCTCGGCTCGATGTGGCGAGACTATGCATACATAGAGGA
>JACQHO010000154.1 GCA_016198945.1 Nitrospirota bacterium
GGCCTCCAAAAACATTTCTTTGAACCGTTCCTGGTCCGGGAAGGCCCGAATGGAAGCGGGAAGGTAGTTGTAAACGCCGGTCTGATCGCCCGAAACGAATTTCCCGATTCGGGGAAGGATCGTGAAGGAATAAAAATCGTACAGCCTTCTCAAGGGAGCGATGATGGGGTGGGAAAACTCCAGGCAAACGGCCCGCCCTCCGGGTTTCAAGACGCGATACATTTCCCCCAGGGCTGCTTTTATATCGGTGACGTTGCGTATCCCGAAGGCCACGGTCGCGGCCTGAAAGGTCCGGTCGCAGAACTGGAGGCATTCGGCGTTTCCGGTCAGCAAGGTAATATTCGAGAGTCCGAGCTTTTCGATCTTCCGTCGTCCATACGCCAGCATCCGCTCGTTCAGATCCAGGCCGATCACGCGGCCATTGGATCCGACCCGGCGGGCCAGCAAAACGGCCAGATCCCCCGTGCCGGTGCAAAGATCCAGGACGGTATCGCCGGTTGCCGCCCCACTCATCCTGACCGCCAGCCGCTTCCATGCATGATGAAGCCCCAGCGAAAGAAGGGTGTTGTTCAGATCGTAGCGGTGGGCGATCGCCGTGAACATTTCCTGTACGGCCTGTTCTTTTTCGGAGGCTGGGGGGAGAGAGGAAACCGGTTGCATGGGCGTATTCGTAGCATCCCGGAGCCGCAATGTCAAGGGTGGACGACTTGGATTCGGGCATGCTATACTTTGAGATTCAAAACGGCGCCAAGGGTCTTTTCATGGAACAAAAACAACTCGTCATTCGCGGAGCCCGCGAGCATAATTTAAAGAACATCGATGTCGAAATCCCCCGCAACCAGCTGGTCGTGATCACCGGTCTGTCCGGTTCCGGGAAATCCTCCCTGGCCTTCGACACCATCTACGCCGAGGGCCAGCGCCGTTATGTCGAGTCGCTTTCGGCCTATGCCCGTCAGTTTTTGGAACAGATGGACAAGCCGGACGTGGACTCGATCGAAGGACTCTCGCCCGCGATCTCGATTGAGCAGAAGACGACCAGTCACAATCCGCGTTCGACCGTCGGGACCGTGACCGAGATCTACGACTACCTCCGCGTCCTGTTTGCGCGGGCCGGCCGGCCGCATTGCCACCGATGCGGCCGCGAGATCGCGGCCCAGACGGTCCAGCAGATGGTTGATCAGGTCATGACCTGGCCGCCGGGGTCCAAGATCCAGCTCTTCGCGCCGATCGTCCGCGGCCGGAAGGGGGAATACCGGAAGGAATTGCTTCAACTCCGAAAAGGCGGCTTCACACGCGTCCGGATCAACGGTGAGCTCCGGGACTTGTCGGAAGAGATTCCACTGGATAAAAAGAAAAAGCAGACGATCGAGGTCCTGATCGACCGACTGGTGGTCAAGGACGGAATCCAGAAACGGCTGGCCGATTCGCTCGAAACGGCCTTGCGCCTGACCGAGGGGATCGTCCTTTTGACCCGCGACGGCGATCCGCCTAAGGCGGAAACGCTTCTCAGTGAAAAGCTGGCCTGCATCGAGTGCGGGATCAGCCTGTCCGAGCTGACGCCGCGCGTCTTCTCGTTCAACAGCCCGCACGGCGCCTGCCCGTCCTGCGACGGTCTGGGGTCGACCATGGACCTCGACCCGGCTCTGATCATTCCGGATCAAACCAAATCACTGCGCGAGGGCGCGATCAAGCCCTGGGAAAAACGGTTTTCGGTCTATTATTATCAAATGCTGGAGGCCGTCGCGAAGCATTACGGCTTTGATCTGCGGATGCCGTTCAAGGACCTCCGGCCGGAATACCAACGGCTTCTGTTGTACGGCTCCGGCACGGAGGAGATCACGCTCCATTATGAAAGCGACGGCCACCGGCATGCCTACCGTAAGCCGTTCGAAGGGGTAATCGGGAATCTCCAGCGACGGTTCCGCGAGACGGATTCGAGCTACATCCGCGAGGAGATCGCGCGGTACATGGGCAGCCATCCCTGCAAGGTCTGCAAGGGCGAGCGGCTCAAGCCGGAAAGCCTGGCCGTGACGGTCGGGGAGAAATCAATCGCCCAGGTCACCCGCTTTTCGATCAAGGAGGCCGCCGTCTTCTTTACCGGCCTGGCGCTGACCGAGCGGGAGGCCGTGATCGCCCACCGGATACTCAAAGAGATCAATGAGCGTCTCGGGTTCCTGATGAACGTGGGCCTGGACTACCTGACCCTCGACCGGGCCGCGGCCACGCTGTCGGGCGGCGAGGGTCAGCGAATTCGGCTGGCGACCCAGATCGGCTCGTCCCTGACCGGGGTGTTGTACATTCTGGATGAGCCCTCCATCGGGCTGCATCAGCGGGACAATCGCCGGCTGCTCGAGACGCTGATCCGCCTTCGGGATCTGGGGAACACCGTGGTGGTGGTGGAACACGACGAGGAGACGATCCTGACGGCGGATCACGTGATCGACATGGGCCCCGGGGCCGGCATCCACGGCGGCGAGGTCATTGCCGAGGGAACGCCCAAGGAGATCATGGCGGATGAAAAATCGCTGACCGGAAAATATCTCCGGAAGGATCTCGTCATCTCCCTGCCCAAGCGCCACCGCCCGCCGCAGAAATTCTTGAAGATCATCGGCGCGCGCGAGAACAATCTTAAAAATATCGAGGTCGAGATACCGCTGGGCCTCCTCACCTGCGTCACGGGCGTGTCGGGGTCGGGAAAAAGCACGCTGGTCTTGGAGGTGCTCTATAAAAATCTGGCTCAACGCCTCTACCGCGCGACGGACCGTCCCGGGAGCTGCGATCAGATCAAGGGACTGGAACATCTCGACAAGGTGATCAATATCGACCAGTCGCCCATCGGCCGCACGCCCCGGTCGAACCCGGCGACCTA
>JACQHO010000144.1 GCA_016198945.1 Nitrospirota bacterium
CGGATTTCGCGGAGCGCAAAGGCCATATCGATCAAATCGTCATCCGACTCGCCCATTCCCACGATGCCGCCCGAGCAAAGCTCCAACCCGGCCGCGCGGGCATGATCGAGCGTCTCGATCCGGTTTCGGTAGGTGTGCGTCGTGCATATTTCCTTGTGAAACCCTTCGCTCGTGTTGAGATTGTGGTTGACGCGGTCCACGCCGGCGTCCTTGAGGGTTTTTGCATCCTCCGGCGTCAACAGCCCCAGCGAGCAGCAGAGCGAAAGCGGCGTTTCTTTCTTGATCGTCCGGACGGCGTCGGCAATCGCGGCCATCTCTTTCGGGCGCGGCCCGCGGCCGGAGATCACGATGCAGTACCGGAGTGCCTTGGCCGCGACGGCGCGTCTCGCGCCTTCTAAAATTTCGTCTTTCGAAAGAAGCGGATATTGATCGATATCGGCCTTTGAAACACGCGATTGGGAACAGTAATGACAATCCTCTTCGCACAGCCCGCTTTTGGCATTGATCAGCATATGGAGCTTGACCCTGCGGCCCGAATTCGCGAACCGAACGCGGGAAGCGGCCTGGATAAGCTCCGGTAGTTGCTCATCGGACGCATTCAGAACGGTCCGGGCTTCGCCTCGGGTCGGGCATTCGCCGCGCAGGGCTTTATCGGCAAGAAATTGGTACGGCATTTATCCTCCTTTATTTTCTATCATCAACGACTCGCCCGTCATTTCATCCGGTTTCGGCAATCCCAGCAGTTTAAGCATCGTCGGCGCGATGTCGGCATGGATCCCGTGATCCCGCAGACGGGTCCGCCTAAGGCGGATCTGCTCGTCCACCAGAATCAACGGCACCGGGTTTGTGGTATGCGCCGTGTGGGGATTGCCTTTTTCATCCGTCATCTGCTCGAGGTTCCCATGGTCCGCCGTGATCATCACCGTGCCGCCGGCTTCTTTCACGGCCGTCACGACCCGCCGCAGACAGTCGTCGATCACGCCCACCGCCTTCACGGCCGCGGGCAGTATGCCGGTATGGCCGATCATGTCGGGGTTTGCGTAATTCATGATGATGACATCGTATTGACCCGACCGGACCCGCCGGATCACCTCGTCCGTCACCTCCGGCGCGCTCATCTGGGGTTTCTGGTCGTAGGTCGCCACGTCTTTGGGCGAGGGAATCAGCAACCGGTCCTCCCCGGGCAGGGCCTTTTCGTCTCCGCCGTTGAAGAAATAGGTGACATGGGCGTATTTTTCGGTCTCGGCGATCCGGAACTGCCGCATCCCTTTCTGCGAGATGATCTTTGCGAAGATCTGATCGAGCGATGACGGCGCAAACAAAACGGGCAGACCGTTTTTCTCATCGTAGCGCGTCATGCAGACGAAGCGGGACAGCTTCGGAACGGTCTTGCGCGGAAAGCCGGTAAAGTCCGCGGCGGTCAGGGCCTGGCTGATCTCGCGGGCCCGATCGGCGCGAAAATTGTAGAACAGGACCGTGTCCCCGTCCTGGATTAAACCGACCGGCTTCTGATCGGAATCCACGATGACGGCCGGAAGCATGAATTCATCCGTTAGGCCGGCCGCATAGCTTTCGCGGACCGCCTCGACCGCCGATCGATGCCGCGCCCCGATGCCGGAAACCATTGCATCGTACGCCTTCTGGACCCGCTCCCATCGCCGGTCGCGGTCCATGGCGTAATAACGGCCTGTGACGGTGGCGATCCGGCCAAGATGAATCCGTTCGATAAACTGCTCCAGCTGCGTGACATATTCGATCCCGCTCCTGGGCGGCGTGTCCCGTCCGTCCAGAAAAACATGGACCGCAACGTTCCGAAGGCCCCGGGCCTTGGCCAGCTCCAGGATCGCGAAGAGATGGTTGATCTGGCTGTGGACGCCTCCGTCGGACAACAGCCCCATCAGATGCAACGTCCCGCTCTGGGCCAGATGGAGGAGATTCAACAGCTCGGGATTTCGTGTGAACGCGCTTTCGCGGACGGCCTTATTGATCCTTGTCAACTCCTGATAAACGATCCGACCCGCGCCGATGTTGAGATGTCCCACCTCGGAATTACCCATCTGTCCCGCCGGCAGACCCACCGCCTCCCCTGCCACGTCCAACCGGGTATGCGGGTAGTCCTTCAGAAGGGATTCATAATATGCCGGATGCGCCAGGGCAATGGCATTGGCCTCTCGTTTGGGGCTCAAGCCCCAGCCGTCGAGAATGATCAGCATCAGGGGTTTGGGTCGTGCAAAGGTCACGGAAGAGCCGCCTTTCTGCATGGGATTCGAGCCGGAATTAGGATGGAGCCATGATCGGCGCCCTACACGGGCTCGGCCCGGGCCACGATGCGGGAGGAGGTCCACTCCCCCATGATGGGAGAGGCCTCAAAGCTGTTCCATCGGCCGCAGCGGGGGCAGCGTCCGGACCACTGAGCGGTATGGTAATCGCAGTGCGGACAATAATACGGAACCAGCACCCTCTTTTTGAGATTGAGCGCTTTTTTAAACTCTTCCACCGCGGCCTCCGTGTCTCCTCGTCGAAGGTGGAGGTTGCCGAGAAGCTTGTGGAGATCGGGCATCTTATCATCGCCGGGATCCAGGGCGGTCAAAACTTCAAAGGCCTCGTCCACCATTTCGAGACGATAGTAGAGTTTCCCGATATAAAACCGGAGGACCAGATTTTCGGGATCCCGTCGGATGGCTTCCTGATACAGATGAATGATCTTGGCCGGGTGATCCAGCTCCAGATAGAGATCCTCCAGTCGATGCAGCAGGATGATGTTGGAGGTCATTTCAAAAGCCTTTTCCCACAACTCGCCGGCGTCTTTAATCTTGCCCTCCTCCGCCGAGATCTCGCCGAGGCCGATGTATCCCGGGATGAAGTTGCGGTTCAGCTTGATCGCACCCCGGAAATAACGCCGCGCGCGATCCCGCTCGCCCTTTTCGAGCAGTTGACGGCCGATTTCGTATTTGATGCCTTCCAGCCAGGACTGCTCGTTCTTCAATTCCTCCGGACGCAACGCCCCCTGAAGGATTTTCTCCTGAACGTCATGGGCCTCCTCCCAACGGGCCAGCTTGACGAACATTTCCCGCAGCCGGAGGAGGACGGTCAGATTGTTTCCTTCCAGCCGCCGCATCTCTTGAAGAAGCTGCACCGCCTCGTCCAGTCTCTTGGCCTCTTCCAGATCTTTGGCCAGGGCGAGGAGGATTTCCAAATTGGCCTCCTCCAGATTCCGGGCCTTGCGGTGAAGGCGGATCGCCTCGCTCACATTCCCCTGGGCGCGGTATAGATTCCCCAGTCGCAGGAGGGCCGCCGCATGGTTCGGATTCAACAAAAGAATCTTCTGAAACAGCCCGATCGCATCCTCAAACCGCTTTGCGGTCTTGGCATTGATCGCCAGGCCCAGCAATTCACGGACGCGGTCGTCCCGTTTCTTCAGTTTCGACTGCCGCCAGCCGCGGAACAGGTGCCTGATCTCGGCAAATCCGGCACCGAGGATCGCGAGCAGGCCGCCGAAGGCCATGGACAGCAGAACGAGCGCGACGGTGGGAATATCGAGATAAACTTCGGGGGAGAGACGGAGGGTCGCCTGCCCGGGATTAAAATAGGCCAGCCATCCCACGCCGGCGGTCAACAGGACAAAACCCAGACTTAAAACGATCAGACGCATATCCCAACCTTTATTCGCGCGCGGCCTTCCTCCTTCGAATCACGGCCTTGGGCCGCTTCGCCGGATGCGGCAGGCCGTGCGGCGGGGCTTCCAGATCCAACCGGGGCGCATCGCCCCACAACCGTTCCAGGGCATAAAAAGGTCGCACGTCGTCTTTGAAGATATGGATGACCAGATCGCTGTAATCCATTAAAATCCAGCGGGAGGTTTCTTCGCCTTCCGTGCTGTAAGGACGGCAGCCCTGCTTCGAAAGCGCCTCTTCGACATGATCCCGGATGGCCCGGACCTGCCGGTGGGACTCGGCCGAACAGACGAGGAAATAATCCGCGACCGTCGTCAACCCGCCGACCTCGAACACGATCAGGTCGGAGGCTTTTTTATCCAACGCGGCCTTGGCCGCCAGCAGGCTCTTCTCTTTTGAATCGACCGTTGTTGCTCCTGGTAATTTTTAAGGCGATCGCGTGTTACGGCTGTATAATTTGTTTTTTATTATATAGGATTCGACGGGGAGTGGCAAGAGGTTTTTAAGCCGTTTTCCCACTGAAAGATGGTCGCGGATCCGGGTCGCCGATATTTCATAATCCGTCCGATGAAGCAGAATCAAACCGGTCTTCGGCGTCAACGGATAATCATATCGGGACAACCG
>JACQHO010000145.1 GCA_016198945.1 Nitrospirota bacterium
CTTCTTGAGAATCGACAAGAAACGCGAAGGTCCGCAGCAAAAACTCCTCGATTACGGCATCAATTACGCCGCCCACGCCGATACAAACAATCCCCTGGTCTATACCCTCAAAGGCGTGTTCGGAGGATTCAAGGGGGCCATTGCGACATTTCCGTACTACGTGAAGGTTCAAGAATACAGTAACCTCGAAAACCGGGATCTCTGGGAATATGAACTGAATTTCACAGAAGACCAGATCAACTATTTTCTGCTGCATCTGTGGGAATTGGGCGGAAATTACTTTAACTATTATTACTTCCAGGAAAATTGCTCCTATCACATCCTTTCGTTGCTGGAGGTCGCCAATCCGGATCTTCACTTGACGGATCAGTTTATCTTTCACGTCATTCCTGCCGACACGGTCAAGGCCGTGATCCGTTACGACGGACTCATCGCAAAGAAAGTCTACCGCCCGTCGCTGCTCAGCCGACTGAATGACAAACGGGCCCGGATGAGCAACGGCCGACATGAAATTTTCAGCCGGTTGGTGAAAGATCCTTCGCTGATCGAGGGCGAGGGGTACCGCAACTTGACCATGCCCGACAAAGCCGCCGTCCTGGATGCCTATCTCGACTATGCTCAGTATAAGAGTATGCAAAAGGAAAAAAGCGCATCCGTCATTGATAAGGAAACAAGAAAGGTTCTTCTGGAGCGAAGTCGACTGGAATACCGCCTCGACGATCCCCCGGAGGCTACCCGGTTCTCCAGCCCTCCGGAGCTGGGCCATGGAAGCGCGCGAATCGGGCTTGGCGTCGGCAGAAACGGGAATGAACTCTTTGAAGAGGTGTCTCTGCGGCCGGCTTATCATGATCTTTTGGCGAATGACATCGGCTATGGCAAGGACTCACAGATCCTGTTTCTCGACGTCACCATCCGGCGCTACAACGATACGAAGAGAACCAAACTGGACAGCTTCAAACTGATCGATATCGTCTCGTTGACGCCCTACGATCCGTTGTTTCAAAAGAAGTCATGGAGGCTCAGCATTGGAACGGACACGATCCGGGATCTGGATTGCGGCTATTGCAATTCGGCCAAAGTCGATTACGGGATCGGCATGGCCTACACGCCGGCCTTTTTCTCACCGGTTCTTCTGTACGTCCTGGCGGAGTTCGAACTGGAACTGTCGCGCCGCCTCGCCCGGGATTACCGGATGGGCGGCGGTGGAACGATCGGAACCTTATTGGATATCACGGATCATTGGAGAATCCAGGCGGCAGGGGATTATATAAGTTTTCCGCTTGGAAATGAGTCGCATTATTATAAGGCCTCGGTCAATCAACGCTACTCGTTCACCCAAAACCTGGACGTCCGGGCCGGTTGGAATCTAATGAACAGCCGGCAAGAATGGCTGGTAGGGCTTAATTATTATTTTTAATGACGGCCAGAAACTGTCTTTTAATTTGCACGATGAAAAAGTGTCGATGATGAAAATAACAATCCTGGCAGCCTATTCCTTTCTTCTGCTCATGACGCTCGACCTTGATACCGTCTTGGCAAGGGAACTCTATTGGGAAAAAAACCATATTGAGCTTTCGGGACTGACGGAGGCGCAGGTTCTCGGCCTGGAAACCACCATTAATCAATTATGCTCGCTTGAGCCGGGGAAATTAAAGATCAACAAAAAGATGTACGACCGGCTGAGCCGGTTCGAGGAATTATTCGGATTCCCATTTAATGGCAAGGATCTCTCCCATTGGTTATTGACAAAAATACAAAGCATTTCGTACCAGAACACCTGGACGGTGGCCGTCAATCAGAATCAGGGAAGTTTCATGGTGGGTGATTTTTTCTTCACGAAGACGACCCCGCTGGAGAGACTCTATGCCTTGATCCACGAGGCCCGCCATTCCGACGATGATGGTTACGAACACGTCAAATGCCCAAAGGGTTTTAAATTTATATCGTCACGGCAACCTGAAATGGACCTGGAGAAGGAAGCGGCGTGCGACCCCAATGACCAAGGGGCCTATTCGTTCCAGGCGGCATTCCTGTTTGAACTCTTTGCCTATGGAATATTCGATCAGGGCGAGGCCGGACTTCTTTACAACAGTTCAATATTGAGAGTAGTCCCCTTTAAATGAATCCATATCAGGTGCCAGGCACCTTTTTAGATCCAACCGATTGAAATTACTGAAGGTGAATTTCGGCCTGAACATACTGGACCTTGGCCTTGACAAAATCGAACTGGTTTAATAAACTGGTTTAATAATAGGAGGTTTGATCATGAAAACCAAGACGGCGGAAGTCAGCGCGTTCGAGGCCAAAACTCATCTTTCCGAATTGCTCCGGGAGACGGAGCAGGGCCGTTCGTTCATCATCCGGAGACGGGGCAAGGCCGTGGCCCGGCTGGTTCCGCCTGAGAAAGAAGAGACCGCGATCTCTCCGGCCAAAATTCTGGCGGCTTTCCATGAGATCCGCAAGCATATTTCGGGAACCCTGAAGATCCACGATTTAATCGAAGAAGGCCGCCGCCATTGACAAACTATGTCCTTGATAGTTCTTTTGCGCTGGCCTGGGCGCTTCCGGATGAAACCTCCGATCAGGCCGACCGCTTCTTCAGCCGCATCAGGGGAAAATACGCTTTTTGGGTTCCGGCCTTATGGTGGCACGAAATCTCCAATGCCTTGATCATGGCACAGCGGCGCCGGCGCTTAACGGAACCGGATCGAATTCGCGTGGTTGAGATTTATGAGGCGCTGCCGATTCAGACCGACGTTCGTCTTGGGCCGGACATTATCAGACACTTTCATGCGCTGGCGCAAGACCACGGCTTGTCTGCGTACGACACCGCCTACCTGGAACTGGCCCAAAGAAAAGGTTTTGAACTGGCAACTCTGGATGGAAATTTGATTAAAGCAGCGAGAAAAACAGGTGTTAAGGTTATTCGAGGATAAGGTTTTCGTCAGAATCGCTCGACAAACTTCTTGATGCGCTCCCGATCTTCGGGTTTCAAATTCATGAACCGCACGCCCATTCCCATGCCTTCCTGAACATACCGGACCTCGGCCTTCACCGCGATCGGCTGATCGTCATTGAAGAGCCGGAACTTCAGGTCCAGAATGGAGCCCTTCATGAATACGTCGGACGTGGTGATAAACATCCCCTGTTCGCTGATGTCGTCCATCTTCCGGACTCCGCGGTCCCCGAAGAACATCTCCTGGAAAATCGTCACCCGCCGGTATTTCCGCCGTTCACCGCCACTGTCCGAATGCATCGGCCGCCTCCGTATAATACAATCCAGTATAGCGCATAAACCGAAATGAGACAACGCGGGACGACAAGGCCTTCTTGGCGAGTCATACTATGAACAAGGTTCAGCGATGTCCGCCCTCTTTTCGATGGGAGAGGCATGGGAAGCCGGTTTAATCCGGACTGTTTTTATCGCAGCCCGGACGGACGGCTTGAATTGGATTCCTTCGGCGGGGTTAGAAGATACGCAACCGACCTTTCCAGTTCCCGCGCATCCCAGCTGTTGACGATTTCATTCACCATCGCCTGACTCAATGAAACCTCCACGCCGTGGTTCGACAGGATGGGCGCCTCTTCCATCACCTGCGTCATGAGGCTGTCAAAGCGGACCCGCTGTTGCGATGAGAGCCAGCCGTCCCGTGAAAGCTGCTCTTCCCATCGAACCCGTTCCGGACTTTTCACCATGCGATGGGTTTGCAGAGCCTCGCGCGCATCCAGCCAGAAAAGGCGGTGGCCCTCGCCGATCGCCAGAAACCGACCCTTCAAAAGGCCCAGATCCGCGCCGGAAGGCAAGCCGTGCTGTTTGAGGATAGCCCAGAGCTCCTCCTGCGCCGGTTTTACGGTTTCTTCCGGGTCTTCGGCCACGGAAAGCACCAGTTCGGTGATCTTCTGGCGCTCCTCAGAGGTGAGCGATTCCGCGCCGCCGCCCCCGACGCAACCCGACAAAAGGAGGAAACTCATAAAGAAGAAAAGGAATCGGATCATCTAAATCAACTCCGTCAATGTTTCGAGGCCGCTTTGTTCATCCCGTCCCAGATCCATCCGAAGGATCGGTAGCCCGCAACGGTTGATCGAAAGATAATCCCCCAGGGCCTGCGCCCGTTTCAAGGTCGAGAAACCGTACGGCTGTCCCGGAATGGAAAGATCGGCCCGATTCTCCGACGTGATTTGGATAAAGCAGCCCGTCCTGGGGCCGCCTTTGTGAAGCTGGCCGGTCGAATGCAGATATCGCGGTCCGTATCCCAGGGTCACGGCAAGACGATACCGATCGCGGATCCGGACCCGAAACCGTTGCAGCAGCCCGTCATTCGGATCGGACCGGTCCAGATAGGCCGTCACGGCGACATAATCCGAAGGCTTCGCCTGCTTGAGGAAAAGATCCAACGCCTCCCGAAGAGACCCTTTGAGATCCGTCATTTGATCCGAATAAAGCCGGACCCCTTTTTGCTCAAGACGCATCGGGTTGGTGGAAAAACGGCCCGTGGCCTGGAACTCTCCGAGCAAACGGAGGGTGTTTTCCTTGCTCTCGGTCACGTTCGGCTCATCAAAGGGATTGATCGAAAGGATCGCGCCGGCCGTCGCCGTGGCCAGTTCCCACCGGAAAAATTCGCCGGCCAGATCCAGGGGCTCGGAAAGACGGATACGGACAACGGGATGACCGCTCTCTTCCAGGGCCCGGATCGTTTGATCCGCCGGGTCGGCGGCATCCGCAGCATTCGATGGAAGCGTAATCCGGATAAACAGCCGGTCCTCCCCGTATACATCGGGTCGGCCGAGCGCCTCGCCGTCCACGGGAACCAACCCCTTTCCCTCCTTCCCCGTGCTCTCGGCCAGAAGCTGTTCAAGCCAGCCGCCGAAGCTTCGAAGCCCCGGGGAGAAGGTCAGCGTCACCTTGTCGAGCCCCTCCCGGCCGAGCGCGCCCAGAACGGCGCCGAGAAACAACGCCGGATGACGATCCACCGGCGCGATGGAGGCCGAGTCCTGACTGTCCGTCAGACAGGCCTGCGCCATTGCGTGAGCCCGATCAAGGAAGCGGGGCATGTCCATCCCGATCAAGGCCAGCGGAACCAGACCGAAATAGGAGAGAGCCGAGTAGCGGCCGCCGATATCGGGCGGGCTTAAGAAAATCTTCCGGAAGCCCTGCGCGCGGGCCAGCGCCTCCAGCGGGGTTTCAGGATCCGTAATCGCAATAAACCGTTCTCCCAACGAGCCCCGCTTGAGCGCCGCAAGCCGGGAGGAGAAATAGCGATAGAGCGACTGCATTTCGATCGTCGTTCCGGACTTGCTTGCCAGAATAAACAGCGTTCGCTCCAGGTTCACCGATTTCTCGATCCTCAAAATGGTATCGGGGTCCGTGGAGTCCAAGACCACGAGATCGGGATGACCGGACGCGACGCCGTACGTTTCCCGGCAGACCTCGGCGCAGAGGCTGCTCCCTCCCATGCCGAGCAGAACCACATGGGTGAAGCCGGCCTCGCGGATCGATCGTGCGAACTCGGTCAGCGCGCCGGCATGATGCCTCATCTCGGAAGGAATACTCAACCATCCCAGCCGGTCTTTGATTTTTTTTTGAAGGTCCGGGTCGCTCGTCCAGATCGAGGCGTCCCTGCCCCGGAGTTTATCCAAAAATCGCGTTTCATCGAGGAACCGGAGGGCGGCCTTCACCGGATTTTCGTAACGGCCCAATGCGGCCTTGAAATCGCTCATGGGTCTGCGTTGATCTCCTACGTCGCCTTGGGACGAACCTGCCGTAACCACCAGGACATCACCTTCGGGATCCGGCCCCCGAAAAACTTCTCGGAAAAATAGCGATCGCTGGCCCGTTTGCTCGCCTGGGCCCGCGTGGGATAGACATGGATCATCCCCGAAATATCGGCCGTCGTCCCCTTTTTCCTGAGCGCCAGCGCAACTTCATGGATCAGGTCTCCCGCGCCGGCGCTCAAGATCGTGCAGCCGAGAATCCGTCCGTTCGGACGGGTGAGCAGCTTGACGGCCCCTTGAGTCTCCCTCTCAATGATATGGCGGTCGTTGTCCTTCACCGAAAACCGCCAGACCCGGTAGCCGTCCTGCCCGAATTGTTGCCGGGCCTGCTCCTCGGTCAGTCCGACCTGGGCCAGCTCCGGATCGGTGAAGGTGCACCAGGGAACGACGCGATCATCGGCCTTGCGCCGCAGAAGCGGAACGAGCGCATTGGTTACGACCAACCCGGCCTGGTATTCGGCCGTGTGCGTGAACGGATAACCGCCCGTCACATCGCCGCAGGCGAAGATCCGTGGATTGGTCGTCCGCATGAACCGGTCCACACGGATTCCTCCCGGGTCGAACTGAACGCCGGCCGCCTCCAGCCCGAATCCCTCCGTCCGGACCCGTTTTCCGGCCGCGATCAATATCGCGTCCCCTTCAACCGCAAAAGACCGGCCGTCGCGTGAACACGTCAGCCGGATCCGGTCTCCCTGTTGCTCGACCTTTTCAGCGCGGACCCCGATCTCCATGCGGACGCCCTCCTTCACCAGGATCTCATGGAGCAGCCCGGCCGTCTCCCGGTCGTCCTTGCTTAAGATCCGGTCCAGCGCCTCGATGATCGTGACCCGGCTTCCCAGCCGGTGAAAGGTCTGGCCCATCTCGCACCCGACGGGACCTCCGCCCACGATCAAAAGATGCTCCGGCTGTCGGGTCTGATCAAAAAAGTTCAGGTGGGTCATGTACGGCACGCGGTCGAGGCCTTCGATCGGAGGAATGAGCGGACCGGCGCCGACCGCGATGCAAAATCGACGGGATTTCAAGACCCGGCTTCCGCCCGAGGCGGACACCTCCAGCCGGTCGGGACCGGTGAAAACGGCCCGGCCCTCGATCACCTCCACGCCCATCTTCCGAAACCGCTCCGGGTCGTCATGCGGCTGGACCGCCGCGATCACGTCCCGCATCCGCCGCATCACCTTCGAAAAATCGACCGGAACGGTCTGATCTGTAAAACCGTACGAACCGGCGTGTTCCATCAGGTGCTTCACGTTCGCCGACCGGATCAGGGCCTTGCTTGGAACACAGCCGGTCCAGAGACATTCGCCGCCGAGACGTTCCCGTTCGATCAGGGCCGTCTTCGCGCCCAGGCGCGCCGCCCCGCTCGCGGTCACCAGTCCCCCCGCTCCTCCGCCGATTACGACCAGGTCATAGGTTTCCATCGCGCACACGGTTCCGGATTACGTTTTTTTTCTTCGTTCGTAATCGCGTTTCTTCCGGCCGGTCGCGAACGACTCGGCCAGGGCCACATCCTCCGAGCTTCCGATGAGCAACGGGACGCGTTGATGAAGATCGGTCGGACGGATATCCAGAATCCGCTCGGTCCCGCTTCCGGCCGCCCCGCCGGCCTGTTCGACCACAAAGGCCAGCGGCGCCGCCTCGTAGAGCAGACGGAGCTTGCCCTTTGGATTTTTCATGTCGCCGGGATACAAAAAGATCCCGCCCTGAAGCAGCGTCCGGTGAAAATCGGCCACCAGCGCGCCCACGTAGCGGGAGGAATAAGGCCGGCCGGAGGCCGGATCTTTTTCCTTCAGGTGGTCGATGAAATCCCGCGTCGATGGATGCCAGACGGGATAGTTGCCTTCATTGATGCTGTAGGTCTTTCCCCGGCCCGGGATGCGGATGTTTTCATGGGACAGGAGGAACTCTCCGATCGTGGGATCGAGCGTGAACCCATGCGCGCCGTTTCCGGCGGTGTACACTAAAATGGTGCTGGGACCGTAGATCACGTAGCCGGCCGCCACCTGCTCCGACCCCGGCCTGAACCATTCCGCGTCCGTCTCGTGCCGGTCGCCGTCCATCCGGTGATGGATCGAGAAGATCGTTCCGATCGTTCCGTTGACGTCGATATTGGACGACCCGTCGAGGGGATCGAAAAACAGGATGTATTTCCCCTGGGAACAATTCTCCGAAAGGTGTTTCGGCTTTTCCATCTCCTCCGAGACCAGGGTGCAAACCAGCCCGCTGTGGCCGAAAACGTTGATGAAGGTCTGATTGGCATATTCGTCCAGCCGCTTGACCTCCTCGCCGTGAACATTGACCGCACCGGTCACGCCCAAAATATCGGCCAAACCGGCGCGGCTCACGGCCCGGGCGATGATCTTGGTGACGAGGCCGACCTGCGCGAGCAGCGTCGAGAGCTCGCCCGTCGCGGACGGATGGGCGCGTTGTTCCATCAGGATGTGGCGCGTGAGCGTGATCCCTTTTGACCTCATGACTCCTCCCTTGGATGATGCCGACCGGTATAGGCGAATAGTTTACACCATTCTCTCACGGCTGTCACCTCTCAGAAACGATCGGTTAAAAATCCGGGTTTTGTGTTGGGGATGAGCACCGGAAGGGGGCCCGTGCCCTGGGCGTCTTTCTGGGAACGACGCTGTCGGCTCAGACCGTTAGCCGGATCGTAGGACAGTTGGATGCGGCGGTGGCGGCCTTTCATCGGCGAGGGCTTTCGGATCGATACCGCTACCTGCTGTTGGACGGGGTCGTGGTCGAGCGCATCCTGGCCGAGGCGGAGCTTGATGACGATCTGTTCCTGACCTTTGCGCGCGAGGCGAAGGTCAAACAACCCCTCATGCAAGCCGCCAGGAAAGCCGGATGGTCGGGAGGTTAGGCAATGATGCAGACTTAATACATTCGTCCTTTTGACCGGTTATTTCTTCGCTTCCTTCCCCGAAAAATATTCGGCTCGGCTGACGGCGACGTCCGAGACGAACATGACTCCTATGTATTTTCCGAACAGCGGGGTCAACCCGGCCAGAATGGGCGCCACCTTCTCCTGCGGAACGACGGTCATCAGCATGACCAGGCTGTCCATTTCATTGAACATCGGATGGGCGGTGTGAAAACCGTGGTGTCCTTTTCCGGAAACGTTGTGGATGATCGTGTAGCCGGTCGCCTTGATGCCGTCCAGAAGATCGGTCGCGAATTTCACGTGCTCGCCCTGAATGATGATGCGGATCTCCTTCATGGGGTGAAGCGTAAGGCCGGTCATATGCGGTGCTCCTTCTTTTAAACTATTTTTGCCTTAAGGCGGGGTCGCCCGTCTTTCGGGTGTCCAGCCCTGCTTCGGAATGTAACGATAGAAGATTTTCTCCTCCGGGTCAAGCGCCGCCAGACGCACCCATTCGTTGTCGTACAAATGCTGAAGGAGGCGGTGACGATGAATGATCTGGAGGATCCGTTCCCTGGGCGCTTCAATCAGGGTGAGCAGGCGCATCGGCTCATGGAACGGTCGTTCTCCGTTCATGACGGTCTGCCGGGCCAAGCCGGTGCGCAGATCGCTCTGGGGGCCGGACATCACCCCGAAGCGGCCGACGACATTATGATAAATTTTGCTTCCGCTGCCGTAGACATCGGGATCCACCGTCGAGAAATAGTGTTCCATGTTGATCCACTGGCCGACGACCTGCGGCCCGGTCAACACGATCTCCAGCAGCCGGCCGGTCGCATCCCCCCGATAGTCGTACGAATGGAGAAAGGCCCGCCCTCCGAGATCCACCCCCTGGGTCAGCTCGCGACGCCCGATAATAAAGGCGGCGTTTCCCGACAGCCCCCATTCCGGTCGGACCTGGCTCCAATCACCGCTCCGCCTGCGCGTCTCCTGCGCCGCCTTCGCGCGCGACAGGATAGACGGGATCTCCGGGAAGCGGGCGCATCGTTCCTGGCTGTTCCGCCGGCCGGCCTCTTCCAGATCGCGATTCAACCGCAATAGGTCGTTGAGATGGGTGTGCGGGATATCTTCCAGATCGAAGAGCTCGACGGTATCGGTGGTAGTG
The DNA here is from genome assembly GCA_016198945.1 of Nitrospirota bacterium. Taxonomy (GTDB): domain Bacteria; phylum Nitrospirota; class Nitrospiria; order JACQBZ01; family JACQBZ01; genus JACQFA01. The sequence continues at coordinate 9,807 of JACQHO010000145.1, forward strand.
TCATGCTGGCCCGCGATGAAATAGGTGTCCTGCGGAATGAGGAGGCCGTTTTTGGCCAGCGCCTCGCGCACTTGGGGCTTGTTGGCCATCACCGCCAGGACGCGCGCATTCGCCTTGCCCGTATTCCCGCCGCAGGCGCCGCAATCGAGCGCGGCCTCGAAGGGATTGTTGTCCGACGTGCTGCCGTGGCCGCACAGGAGGACCAGCCGGGCGAAATTTCCGGTCAGCCCCATCATCCGGAGCGCGGTTTCCACCGTGAAGGCCTGCTCGTTGGGGGTGAAGCCCATGCGCGTGATGCTTTCCATGCGCGCAAAGGCCCCGCCCTGGTTGATCCGATACTGCGTGCGCAGCGCCTCGATGAAGGCCGCCTCCTCATCGGATGAGAGCGATCCCTTCGGGGCCTCCCGGCCGGTGTCGGTCTCGCCCAAGGCCCGTTTGCGCAGAAACTCCAGCCGCTCGAGCGAGAGATTCAGATCGCGGTCGCCGAACCGTTCCTGCAGGGCGCGGCGGATGATCCCGCGCTGCTCGGCGGCCAGCATCTCGGTGACCTCCTTCCGCAACAGCTTGTCCACCGTCAGGCTGGTGGCGACCGGCGGAACGAAGACGCGCCGCAGCCGGGCGGCCCAGGCTTGATACCAGGCGGCGAAAACCGTCTTGCCGATGAGCGGAAGACTGTAGAACCAGCCGAGCGACTCCACCATGACATAGGGCGTGACGACGTTCTCCTTGAGATCATGCAAAACCGCATGGCCGGCCTGAAGCAGCTTGGTCCTGGCCCGGTGCCTGGAGAGCAGCTGACTCTGATAGGGTCGGGGCACTTCGCGTACAAAATTCTTTGCCTTCATGATAACCGGAAACTGATCGGTGTCGTGATGGCCGCCCATGGCCCGGTACCGGATGAAGACGCTGAAAAAACCGGCGAAGCCGAATGTGTCGTAATCACCCACGGCTTCAAGGTGGCGCCGAAATGACTCGGAGCGCACATCAATGCAAAAGACAGCCTGGGCCTGTGGGCGAACGGGGGTCGCCGCGACCGGATTGGAAAGATTTGTACGGAGTTTCTCGAAGAGCAGTTCCTGATAGCCGGTTTCAAACGCCTTAAGCCAGACCGGCCCATGGGCCGATTCCGGAAAGGCATCAAGCCAATCCAACAGGACCTTCAACTCCTCCGGCGCGGTTTCCATCAGGACGGCGGGCGAGATCTCCAGTGCGTCGGCAAGCGCCGACAGCCGCCAAGCGGATGATCGGCTGTGGGGATCCATGCGGTGTTGGGGCGGTTCGCGCACCGCCCCTACCTTTTCCGACGCGTCCATGTTCCGGGTAATCGCCTCAACATTCCCGTCGATTCCGAGTTCCTTCCGGCAGGCCTGCTCCACCAACTCACGCTCGTACCAGAACCGCACAGCAAGATACTGTGCCAGGTCGATCGGATAGGCCTGCTGCCACTCGTAGTCGGTTTGATCGGCACGCCATTTGATGAAACCCGCCCAGCCGGGCAGGGCCGCGAAATGCAGCGTGAAATAGTCCGGCCAGGCATCGGACGGAATGCCGAGCACGCCCAGGTGTTCGAGCAGCGCATCCTCCAGGATGGGCGGCAACCGGCCGATTTTCCGTCGGCTGTCCGAAATTCCGCAGGGAGACCATTCCCGCCCGCCTAAAAATTTCCAGGCTCCGTAAAAACCCTTCTCCCGCCCGGGCATCGACCAGGCGGCATGCTCTTCGTCCAAAAAAGCCTCGCACCATTTGATCATCTCCCGGTTGATCTTCTCGGTGATCTGCGTGCCCAGGGTGCGATCGCACCAGGCCGCCAGCGTGGATTGACGACCAAGGAAGGCCCGCTCTTCATCCCCACGAGCCTCCACGTTGTCTGGCGTCGGCGCGCGGGCGACGCGGTCCGCAAGCGTGTTGATCATGGTTCGATCCGGCCGGCGACTGATCATGGCATCGAGGACGTCTTCGGGAGGAGCCGAGATCCCCTGGAGCAGATGGGCTCGGAGGAGCTCGAAATGCGTAAGGGTGCGGTTCCCCAGCGCGACCTGCTTGTCCTGCGCGCGGGGCTTGAGCGCGGCGTCGATCTGGTCCGGAAGAATCCGGCCCGACCGGACATAGTCTCGAAACAGCTCATTGGGCAGATAGCTCCTCCCGCCCAGCAACTGGCGGGCCCGCCGCGCGGCCTCCTCGAAAGGCAGCTCTTCCAGCCCGTGCAGCGGATTGTGATGGACGAACGTCCGCATGGGCCAGTAAGGAGCGATGATTTCGCTCGAAAGAAGGATCAGCCCCCGGAGCTGCATCCGCTGGGCGTCGCTGTAGGGTTGGCTCCTTTTTATGGGTTCCATCGGGCGCTCCAGGCCGTCAGTCGGTCGGCCTCAAAGAATTCGAACAGCCCCTGGGGTGCGATGCCAAGAACCAGCAGGAGGAGCAGCACGATC
>JACQHO010000148.1 GCA_016198945.1 Nitrospirota bacterium
ACATGCACAACGGATCCATCAAGACGTTGGAAGATGTGGTGGTCTTCTACAACAAAGGCGGGGGGAAAAACTCAAACCTTGACCCGGCCATGCAACGATTAGGACTTTCGGAGACAGAGCAGCAGGATCTGGTCGCCTTCATGAAAACTTTGTCCGGAAGAATTCCCGCCATCATCCCGCCAGAATTCAAATAATCCATCCGGGTAACGCTCCACCTCATGGAAAATCCCATCGCACCTAAGGGCTTAGAACAGCGCGGGTATTGCCCAGGGTGTCGGAAAGAAACAATCCCGGGCTTCCATCGCTTGAAAGATGGAGCGCCGCATGGGTTACCCCGTCTTTGTCCGAGAGGAATAGCCCGGGGCCGCCGTCCGCCTCCAGTGCCAGCTCGACACGGGTCCGGCTGTCCTTGTCGAGGATGCCCATCCAGGTCCTCCCGCTCGTCGAGAAATAGAGGCCGGCGCGAAGCTGACCATTCTTATCCCCCAGGGCCAGGCCGGGACTTCCGTCCGCCGTCAATTGAAGACCGGCGCGAAGCTGGCCGCCTTGATCCAGAAGGCTTAAACCCGGGCCGCCGTTCGGAGAAATGCCCAGCCGGGCGCGGACGACGCCCGCTTTATCCACGAGATGAATCTCTTCGGCCGAGATGAGCTTGGCATGTGAAGCGGTCTTCCCGGCAAACGCGGGATCCCCCGTCCAAAATCGACCGGACATCGCACCGCCCACCAGCCCGGCAATGGCCGCAACAACCAGCACCCACGCGTATTCTTTTCCGTTCATCTCCCGCTCCTTTCAGATTGGATGATCCTTCACTCCGTCCGTCACTGCTTCGGTCTCGTATGCGTTTAGAAATTCCGATAGACGGCCTCCATCTTCCTGGATGGCCGCAAATAAGGTTCATTCTATCATAAAAGACCTCCATTTCAACCAAGAATTCATCCGGATAGAGCGCGGCAAATGCGTTTTACTAAATGCGTCCACACATAAACAACGCGCCGCGCCCGTCCTCATTCATTTACGAGAAAGCCACCCCCAGAAGCGTCCCGATCAAATAGGTCGAAAGCCCCGCCGCGCCGCCGATCAACACCATCCGCAGTCCGCCCCAGACGGCGCTCCGTCCGTTGAAGAGGCTCAAACCGGAGCCCACGCCGAAAAGCGCCGCTCCGGACAGCCCGATGGAAACGATCAGGGCCGAAGGACCGTTCCGAACCAACAGAAACGGCAGCAACGGCAGCAGCGCCCCAGCGGCGAATGAGAGAAAGGACGACAGCGCCGCGCCCCAGGCCGAGCCCAGATCGTCCGGGTTCAGTCCCAGCTCCTCGCGAGACAATGCATCCAGCGCATGTTCCGGATCGCGCAGCATCTCGGCCGCGACACCTCGCGCACGCTCCATCGACAGGCCGCGGGCGTTGTAGATCAGCGCCAGCTCCTCCTTCTCCTCGTCCGGATAGAGCGCAAACTCCTCCCGCTCCAGCTCAATCTGGTATTCAAATAATTCCCGCTGCGAGCGCATTGAGACATACTCCCCGGCGGCCATCGAAAAAGCCCCGGCCAGCAGCCCGGCGACGCCGGACAACACGATGATCCTGACGTCGCCCGACGCCCCGGCCACGCCCATGATCAGGCTGGCATTCGAGACAAGGCCGTCATTGACGCCGAAAACCGCGGCCCGCAGATTGCCGCCGCTGCCGACGCCCCGATGCCGTCCGCCGACCTCCTCGATCGTCGTGGGCATCGGATGGCTCGCGGGCAGACTTGCCGACCGGTAGACCGAGATGCCGCGGATCTTCATCGCCGAGAGGACCGGGAGAATGCGACGGGGATGAAGCCGCCGGATCAGGAACGCCACCAGACGTGCGCGCACCGACGGCTGATAGGCCGGGGGCAGCACGCCTCCGTCCCCTCTGATCTTGTCCTCCCAGAGCTTCGCCTGGGACAGCGCGGCCGACTCCAGCGAGGAGAAAAGAACCTGCTTCGATTCATCCAGTTCCGTCTCGGCCAGCACCTGATAGAGGTACGCCGACTGCATCTCTTCGCGCCAGTTCTCGGTCAATGCCACACGGTTCTCCGATGTGTTGTACGATCACCCTGGCTTGAAAACCTACGGTTTCCAGCGGCCGATCGTTTGCCCGCTTTTCGCATCCCGGACCCACGGACGCCACGACAACGTTCGCTGAATTTCATAATCCGCGCCGAAGAAATAGGTGCGCCCCGCTTCGGCCGTAAACGTGTACGTGATCGGCATGGCGTCATAACCCGCCATGGCGTGGGATGCCCTCAGGACATGCTCCCCGGGAAGAATCTGCAGCTTCCTTTGATTGCCAAGCTTCACCGCTTCATCGTCAAGCGCATACAAGGTCACGTTCCGTATTTCAAGAACCGCGATTTTGTCCCGCGCCAATGCGGGACCCGGATACATCTTCACGGCGCCGCAGGCCGAAATCAACAGGCTGAGGGTCATTGCGACCGCCGGCAAAACGCAATAGACCAAACGACCGCGTTGAGTAAGCATGGCTCCCCTTTGAATTCCAAACCGAAAATCAAACATTGTGCAATTTACCATTTGCCAAAATTTCCCGCAAGAGATGTCATCCGCTCAGCCGTCCGTGATTCATTGCGTTGCCTTGGTCTGGAGTTGTTCCATGGCAATCTCCCGCATGCGGAATTTCTGAAATTTGCCGGTCACGGTCATCGGGAACTCCTCCACAAACCAGATGTAATGCGGGATTTTATAGTGGGCGATCCTGTCCCTGCAGAAACCCCTTATTTCATCTTCGGTAATGGTTTCACCCGAATGCAGATGAATCCAGGCGGCCACTTCTTCGCCATAATATTTATCCGGAATACCGAACACGGCCACTTCCGCAATTTTGGGATGCGTGAAAAGATAATCCTCGATCTCCCGTGGAAAGATCTTCTCCCCGCCGCGAATGATCATTTCCTTCAGCCGGCCGGTAATCCGCACATATCCGTCCGCATCCATCGTCCCGAGATCGCCGGAATGAAGCCAGCCCCGTCCGTCAATGGCCTGCCGGGTGGCTTCCTCATCGCCATAATAACCTTTCATCACATGGTAGCCGCGAAAACAGATCTCACCCACCTGGCCCAGCGGCACCGTTTGTCCTGTACCAGGATCAACGAGTTTGACCTCCTGATGCGGCAGGTTCTTCCCCACGGTCTCTGTGCGACGTTCCAGCGTATCGTCCCGCGTCGTGAGATGGGTGATCGGGGATGACTCCGTCTCTCCATATCCGATCAAGATCTCACGGCAATGCATGTCGTCCATCACCCGTTTCATGAGCGCCGGCGGGCAAGGGGCGCCGGCCATGATGCCCGTTCGAAGCGTCGACAAATTAAATTTCCGGAATTGAGGGTGTTCCAGTTCGGCGATAAACATGGTCGGCACGCCATGGAGGGCGGTGCCCCGTTCCCGTTCTACGGCTTGCAGCACCGCCTGTGCATCGAAATGCTCGCAAGGGATGACGATGCAGGCCCCGACCGTCACACAGAGCAGATTGGACACCACCATCCCGAAGCAATGATAAAACGGCACGGGTACCACCAGTCGGTCCGTTTCCTTGAAATGGATGGCCAGGGCCGAGAAATAGGCATTGTTTAGAATGTTGTGATGCGTGAGAACAACGGCTTTGGGAAAACCGGTCGTGCCCGATGTGTACTGGATGTTAATGGGATCATCCCGATCCAGCAAGGCCGTCATCGCCCGGAGCGTGTCTTCCGTGACCCCATCGGCGGCCGTCAGTACTTCCTGCCAGGTGAGAAAACCGGCCTGCGGACGTTCCGTTTGATCCGCGGCCGACGGGTTGTACACAATAACCTCGCGCAGTGCAGGAAAGGCCTTGCTCTTCCATCGACCCGGCGGCCCGTCTTTGAGTTCCGGCATCAATTCAATGAGCATCGATATATAGTTGCTGGTGCGAAAGCTTGGAATCACAAAGAGGCCCTGCACCTCGGAACGTTGCAGTGCGTACGCAACTTCCCGGGTCCGATAGGCCGGATTGATATTGACCAGGACGGCGCCGATCCGGGCCGTCGCCATCTGCAGCAACAGCCATTCGATATTGTTGGTAGACCAGATCGCGATGCGATCCCCTTTTTTATAACCGATCCCGACAAGCCCGCGCGCCAAGAGATCAATCGCCCGCGCCAGTTGCGCATAGCTAAATCGTCGGTTCTGGTGAATCGAGACCACGGCCTCATGATCCGAAAATCGCTCCACGACAGCTGCAAAATGTTCCGGAATCGTTGCGCCGCGCAGCGGTTCAAGACCCCCGCGATGGAAATAGCTAGTTGGGGTGTGCGTCATATTCGTCGTGGATGTATATTGTCCCTATTTACGATTTACCATTCACCATTTACAAAATTTTCCGCCAGGACAGTAAATCGTAAATAGTAAATCGGGGAAATTTTCCTGGCGGAAAATTTCTGCCCCCGGCCTGATTTGAACAGGCGACCAACGGTTTAGGAAACCGCTGCTCTATCCACCTGAGCTACGGGGGCGGAAAATGTCGGTGGGGCGGTCCGAAAACCGCCCCACCAATATGACTCGTATAACCGATAGCTCCGGATCGCCGCCGGAATTCCGCGATCTATCGATTGTATGGATCGGGATTGATCGGAGGAGGCTTGGGCGCCTGGGACTCCCGATATTCCCGAACCATGTCCTTGACCGCCACGATCACGGCCTTTTTGGCCCGATGAAACAGCCGCAGCTCGATCTCCTGCAGCAACGCGTGCGCATCGTCCCGCAGAGAGACACCGACCAATATCTGCTTCAGCATTTCCAAGATCAAGGGCGAACTGGGAGAGATTTCGACCCCCAGCACTTTGGCGTTCTCCGCATCCACCTCCGCAATCACCTGAAACACCTCGGCCTCGCTGATCTCCTTCGGCAACCGGGCCATTCCTCCGATAATCAGTATTTTTTCTTTGGATAGCATGTGGGTTTCCTCCACTGTAAGCACGACGGGTCTTTGACAGATGCGATTATTGTATTTCCCCCCTGTAAATCTTCATGATCGTCTGGAGAAATTTCAGCGCGGCCGGTTTGGGCCGCTGGAACGAATTGCGGCCGATGATCGAGCCGAATCCCCCGCCGTCGCGGATCGCGCGTGCTTCATTGAAAACCCGCTCGTCGTCTTCCTTCGCGCCCCCCGAGAAGATCACAATGCGCCGGCCCTCGAAGGCGCTTTGAACCACGTGCCGGACGCGGTCGGCGAGCGTCTTGATAGGAATGTTCTGGGTCTCATACACTTTCTGGGCCGCCGCCTGCTCCAGGTGATCGCTCGGCAGTTTCACCTTGATGATATTCGCGCCCATTTGCGCCGCGATCTGGGCCGCGTACGCCACCACATCCATCGCGGTCTCGCCCTCCTTCGAGAGGCTCGATCCCCGTGGATACGACCAGACCACGACCGGCAGTCCGTGGGCCTTGGCCTCCTCTGCGATCCCGCGGAGCTGCTCGTACATCGTCTGGCTGCGCGAGGAGCCGGGGTAGATCGTGAACCCGACCGCGCTGCATCCGAGCCGCAAGGCGTCGCGCACAGACGCGGTCTGCGACGGCAGGGGGTCTTTTTCATCATGCAGCGAGTCGTGATTATTCAGTTTAAGGATCAAGGGAACCTCGCCGGCAAACCGCGCCGCGCCGGCCTCGATGAAACCCAGCGGGGCCGCATAGGCATTGCAGCCGGCCTCGATCGCCAGTTCAAAATGATAGGACGGCTGATAGGCGGGGGGATTGGCCGCAAAGCTGCGGGCGGGGCCGTGTTCGAAACCCTGGTCCACCGGAAGAATGACCAGCTTCCCGGTGCCGCCCAGCGCGCCGTGATTGAGAATCCGCGCCAGATTGGCCCGGACGCCCGGACTTTCGCTGTCATACCCATTCAAAATCTCGCGAATACGCTCTTTCATCGTTGACCTCCGTAGCGCTTATCCCGCCAAGGTCCCGACCAGGGCCAGCCTCGACAGATCCAGTCTCTTTTGTTTTTGCCACGTTTCGGGGAAGGGCGTCAGTACAACGGCGTTATTGACTTCGCCCGCCATCATCCCGGTCTTTCCCTCCAGCAACGCCTCGGCCGCCGCGGCCCCCAGGCGGGAGGCCAGCACGCGGTCCTTCGCCGTCGGCGGGCCGCCGCGCTGGACATGGCCCAGAATCACAACACGGGATTCCATCCCCACATTGGACTTCACCCGGTTCGCGATCGTGAAGGCCACGCCGGGTTCGTCAATTTCCGCCACGATCACAATGCTGCTGCTCTTTCCCCGGCGATGACTGTCGCCCAACGTCTTGCAGAGCTGATCCAGATCGGTCGGGGCCTCCGGCACGATCACGGCCTCGGCGCCCCCGGCCAGACCGACCTCCAGCGCCAGAAATCCGGTCCGGTGGCCCATCACCTCGACAAGAAAAAGCCGCTCGTGCGAGGCGGCGGTGTCCCGAATCCGGTCGATCGCCTCCAGGGCCGTGTTGACGGCCGTGTCAAACCCGATCGAAAAATCCGTCCCGTAGAGATCATTGTCAATCGTGCCGGGGATGCCCACGGCCCGGATCCCGCTCTCCTCGATCAGGTCCTGCGCGCCGCGGAAACTCCCCTCCCCGCCGATGATGATCAGGCCGTCCACACCGGAGGCCTTCAGGACCTCGATCGCCTTGCGCCGGCCGTCCGCTTTTTTAAATTCCGGGGACCGCGAGGTTCCCAGAAACGTCCCGCCGCGCTGGATGATGTTCGCCACCGCGCGCGGATCCAGCGGCATCTGATCCCCGGCCATCAGGCCGGTGAATCCGCGCCGGAAACCGATCACACGCAGACCGCGCGCCGTCCCGGTCCTCACCACGGCCCGAATACAGGCATTCATGCCCGGCGCGTCCCCGCCGCTGGTCAGCACCGCAATCGTTTTCATCGCCCCATCCCCTGCTCGGTTATAACAAACTTCTCAGAGAACTGTCAATCGAGCAAGGTCGCTCCTTGACAGACGGGCCGGTAATAAGGTTAGATAAGGCGGAATTTAACCTGCGCCGAATCGAGCCTTTATGCGAAATGTCCTGGCCTTGATCCTTGCGGGGGGCAAGGGAGCGCGTCTTTCACCCCTGACATTGAATCGCGCCAAACCGGCCGTCCCATTCGGCGGGCATTACCGGATTATCGACTTCACACTGAGCAACTGCCTGAACTCCGGAATTCGCAAGATGGCCGTGCTCACCCAGTACAAATCCCTCTCGTTGGATCGCCATCTCCGGATGGGTTGGAGCGTCGTGAATCCCGAGCTGGGCGAGTTCCTGATCTCCGTCCCCCCGCAGCAGCGGGTCGGCCAGGACTGGTATCGCGGCACGGCCGACGCCGTTTTCCAGAACCTCTATTTCGTCCAACAGGAAAACCCGGAACATCTGTTCGTCTTATCCGGCGATCACATCTATAAGATGGATTATGCCGAGATGTTGTCTTACCACGAGCAGAACCGGGCCGATGTGACGCTGGCCACGATCGAGGTGGACCAGCCTTCGGCCTCGCGATTCGGGATTGTGGAAATGGACGAGGATCACCGCGTCCGCGGCTTTGAGGAAAAACCCAAGGAACCCAAATCCCGCTTACAAACACGACCGGTCTGTCACGCCTCGATGGGGGTTTATTTGTTCAATGTCAAAACGATGGAGAACTACCTGAAGGGAGACGCCGATCGGCCGACCGAGCATGACTTCGGCCGAAACATCCTTCCGCAAATGGTCAAGGATACCCGGGTGTTCGGCTATGAATTTATGGACAAAAATAAAAAGACGGTCAACTACTGGCGGGACATCGGCACGCTTGACGCTTATTGGGAGGCGAACATGGATCTCGTCTCAGTCGAACCCCTCTTCAACCTTTACGACCAGGACTGGCCGGTCCGAACCTACCACGGCCAGTATCCGCCGGCCAAGTTCGTCTTCGCGCAGGAGTCAAAGGGCGGGCGGATGGGGCTCGCGCTGGATTCGATTATCTGCAACGGCTGCATCATCAGCGGCGCCCGGGTCCAGCGCTCGGTCGTCTCTCCCAACGTCCGGGTCGAGGACTACAGCTTCGTCGAGGATTCGGTCATCATGGAAAACGTGACGATCGGGCGGCACTGCCGCATCCGGAAGGCCATCCTGGACAAAGATGTCCATCTTCCGGAAAAAACCGAGATCGGGTATGACGCCGAAAGCGATAAAAAACGGTTCCTGGCGATGGAATCCGGAATCGTGGTCGTCACAAAGGAGATGATCACGGCTTGAGACGCGTCCGCCGACCCTCCCCTTCAAAGCCCTCCCGGCCCAAATCCGCCCGTCCGGCGAAGGGCCGCCGCGCCGAGCTTTTGGCTCGGGCCCGATCGTTCGGAATCAAGGGCCGGCACCGGATGACCCTTACGCAGTTGATCCGCGCGCTGGCGCCATTCCTGAAAGAACCGGACGCCCCGGCGCCGTCCCTCCCGACATCCCCTCCGCCCTCACGATCGAAACGATACGAGGATCTGCCGTGGTCGTACGGCGAGACCGAGCTGGTCTTGATGCCGGTGGATCCTTTCCTGATCCATGCCTATTGGGATTTTTCCCCCGAGGACTGGCAGGCCGTCTGCGCCCGCCGACAACCGGTCGTTCTTCGGATTTACGATGTCACGATGATCGAATTCAACGGGACCAACGCACACCATTTCTTCGACCTGCCCGTCACGCTTGAAACCCAGAACTGGTACGCCCGCCTCTGGAGCGCCGAGAAATCCCTCTGCGCCGATCTTGGATGGCCGCTCCCGGACGGATCGTTTGAGACCCTCGTCCGTTCCAATGTCATCCAGACCCCCCGCGCCGGGGTCTCGATCTTTGAAGAAGCCCGGTGGCTCCAGGTTCAACCCGAGCCGTCCCGACGCTCGGCCCGGCCGATTCACGGCAAAGCGGCCCTCCGAAAACCGACCCCGAAATACGGGAAGGAACCGATATCCCTCCGCCGGGTCGTTGGGCCGAAAGATCTTCCTCGGGAAAAACAGACCGCTTTCTGGCGGCGGCTTGAACACCAGACGGCCGAAATCACCGGCGACGGAACCGCCGATTTTTCTTCCGCGCGGATTCGGCCGATCACCCCGCCCAAAACACCGGCCTGACGCCACGATGCCGATCGGTTATCTCAGCCTGGTTCTCCATTGTCACCTTCCGTATGTGAGGCATCCGGAGCATGACTACTTTCTGGAGGAGAACTGGTTCTACGAAGCCGTCACGGATACCTATCTTCCGCTTCTGGAAGTCTTTGAGGGGCTGGTTCGCGACGGGATTCCGTTTCGGCTGACCTTGTCGCTCTCCCCGACCTTGATCTCCATGATGGCCGATCCGCTTCTCCAGGCCCGCTATCTGCGACATCTCGATCGTCTGATCGACTTATCCGAGAAAGAACTCGACCGGACATCCCATCAACCGGATTTTTATTCCGTCGCCCGGATGTATCACGACCGGTTTACCCGGAGCCGCAACCGGTTCCAGAACCGGTACGCCTCCAATCTCCTGCCGGCCTTCCGTCGTCTGGAGGAGCAGGGCGTTCTTGAGATCATCACGGCCGCCGCGACCCACGGCTATCTCCCGCTCCTGAGCGTGCGGCCCTTCGCCGTGCGGACACAGATTATGGCCGCGGCCGATTATTTCCAACGCTCCATGGGCCGTTCCCTGGAAGGCCTCTGGCTTCCCGAATGCGGCTATTATCCCGGACTGGATTCCGTGCTCCGCGAGGCCGGCATCCGGTATTTCTTTGTCGAGACGCATGGACTGGCCTATGCACAGCCCCGCCCCCGCTACGGCATCTATGCCCCCGTTTATTGTCCGACCGGCATGGCGGCCTTCGCCCGGGACATCGAGTCCTCCAAGCAGGTCTGGAGCGCCGAAGAGGGCTACCCCGGTGATTACGACTACCGTGAATACTATCGCGATATCGGCTTCGAGCTTCCGATGGACTATATCCGTCCCTACATCCATCCCGACGGCATCCGGATCAACACCGGGATCAAATATTACCGTATCACGGGCCAGACGAACGACAAGCAGGTTTATCATCCCTTGCGGGCGGCCGAAAAAACGGCCGAGCATGCCGGAAATTTCCTGTTCAACCGGCAGCGGCAGATCGAGCATCTTGCCTCCACAATGGACCGGCCGCCGCTTCTGGTCGCGCCGTACGACGCCGAGCTGTACGGCCATTGGTGGTTTGAAGGGCCGGAATGGATCAACATGCTGATTCGAAAGCTGGCCTGCGACCAGGACATCGTGGAACTGATCACGCCATCGGACTATCTTGAGAAATTTCCGGTCAACCAGGAAGCCGTGCCGAGCGCTTCCAGCTGGGGAAACAAAGGGTACAGCGACGTCTGGCTCAACGGCCGGAACGACTGGGTCTGGCGCCATCTCCACAAGGCCGCGCGCCGGATGGAAGAACTGGTCCGGAAGCATCCAAACGCAAATGGAGCAACGCGACGCGCGCTGAACCAGGCCGTTCGTGAATTATTGCTGGCCCAAAGCTCCGACTGGCCCTTCATGATGAAGACCGGCCAGCAGTCGGACTACGCCGTCAAGCGGTTCAAGGATCATGTTCTGCGCTTCACGCGGCTCGCGGATGAGATCGAATCGGGCTCGGTGGATGAGGGGTGGCTGAAGGAGATGGAAGAGCGGGACAATCTTTTTCCGGATCTGGATTACAGGCGGTTTCGTTAAACGCTTAACCCATTTTATTAGCCAACCATTCTTGTCGACTGATTCCGGCTTGTCTTAAGATTCGGGACAAGAGCGGTACACCAATGTCTCCTCGTGAAAGGTGCCTGTCACCTTTTGAAGTGGAAGTTATTGATATTAATGAGGGCGAGTTTCATTTCATTGATCCATGCCAGCCATGCCGTTTTAACAATTTGTCATACCGAGGCCGGTTAGGTCGATGCACGTCGGTTCTCGTAAGGGCGAGGCGGCGCCTCGCCCCTATCCATGACCAAGTCCACGACCGAAACAAACAGGGCGACCCACCGGGTCGCCCCTACAAAAACCATCGCGTGACCTGTAGGGGCGTACGGCCGTACGCCCCTACATTTCTATATACGTTGCGCCTTGTCCGGCTTGACGGCCTTCTCGATGGCGAAGTGATACAGCTTCTCGTATTCTTTGGCCGAGCGGTCCCAGGAAAAGTCGGCCGACATTCCGGCGCGCATCATCCGATACCACTGATTTTTCTCACGATAGGTTTTCAGTGCCGATCGCACCGCGTCCAGAAGCTCACGCGCGCTCGCCCGCTCGAACACAAACCCGGTCGCCGTTCCGGCCTCGATATTGGACGGGGTCGCGTCCACCACGGTATCGGCCAGTCCGCCGGTCTTGCGGACGATCGGGACTGTTCCGTACCGAAGGCTGTACATCTGGTTCAACCCGCAGGGTTCGTAACGGGACGGCATCAGAAAAAGATCCGCGCCGGCCTCGATCCGATGGGCCAGCGGCTCGTCGAACTGGATCCGGACGGACAGCTTCTCGGAATAACGGCGCATCGCGGCTTTGAGCTTCTGCTC
>JACQHO010000146.1 GCA_016198945.1 Nitrospirota bacterium
ATGGAACTCACGATCGATGGAAAACCCATCGTCCTCGACTGCCTGGAGGCCGGCATCCTGATCAACTGCACCATGGACCGCGTGCTCCGGTTTATCCCGCCGTTGATTATTTTGAAGGAAGAGATCGACCTGCTGATCGACCGGCTGGATGCCGTTTTAAAGAAGAGGTCGGGATGAAACCCAAACACCTGCTCGCTGTTCACGAGATCGCCGCGGGCGATGTGACGGCGCTGCTCGACCGGGCCGACCGGTTGAAGGCGGAGCGCCGGACGACCACGGCGAAACGCCCCTTGACCGGGAAAACGCTGGGGCTGTTGTTCGAGAAAGCCTCGACCCGGACGCGCGTCTCGTTCGATGCGGCCATGAACCAGCTCGGCGGCGACAGCCTCTTTCTTTCAATGCAGGATCTGCAGCTCAAACGGGGCGAGACGGTCGGGGATACCGCCCGCGTCCTGTCCCTCTATCTGGATGCGCTTGTCATACGGACCTTCGGGCATGATCTTCTCAAGGAATGGGCGGCCGTGGCGGCCATCCCGATCATCAACGGCCTGACGGATCTCCATCATCCCTGCCAGGCGCTGGGCGACCTGATGACGATTCGCGAACGGCTTGGAACGCTCAAGGGAGTGACGCTGGCTTATATCGGCGATGGAAACAATGTTGCTCATTCGCTGATCGAGGCGGCCGCCAAAACCGGGATCGGGATCCGTCTGGCTTGTCCGAAGGGTTTTGAACCGGACCCGCTGATCGTCGAGGCCTCCCGCATCGTCGCAAAACGGACGGGCGGGGCGATCGAAGTCCTCCGAGAACCCGCGGCCGCCGCGGAGGACGCGGATGTTCTCTATACCGATGTCTGGATCAGCATGGGACAGGAGAAACAGGCCAAAACGAAACTAAAAAAGTTCAAGCCGTACCAGATCAACGAGAAGCTGCTGTCGGTCGCAAAACCGTCGGCCGTCGTGATGCATTGCCTCCCGGCCCACCGCGGCCTGGAGATATCATCCGAGGTCATGGACGGAAAGCAGTCGGTCATCTGGGACCAGGCCGAAAACCGGCTGCATATCCAGAAGGCAATATTGGAATGGTTGTTGGGATAAGCTAGGCTATTGCACTTCAAGGCTGGTCGAAATATTTCATGGATCTCAAAAAGACGCTTCTTGAAATCCAAGATCTTCCGGTTCCGAAGCTCGATACTGGCGTGTGTTGAGTCAAAAAGAGATTGAGCGTAGAATGAATCGATGGTTTGAAAGACAGTCCTTAACCGATCTTGAGCGGTGAATGGAATCCATCGGACACGGCATGTACTATGAAAAAGTCTTCCGAAAGCTTCATGAAAACGGCGTCCGGTTCGTTGTGGTCGGAGGCGTTGCGCTGGTGCTACACGGCGTCGTAAGATTGACCGTCGACCTCGATCTGATGGTGGAAATGAGCCGGGATAATCTGACTCGATTCATTACCGCCATGCAAGACATGGGTTACCGGCCCAAGCCGCCCGTCAAGGCGGAAGAATTTATTGATCCGGCCAAGCGAAAGAGTTGGAAAGAAGAAAAAGGAATGCGGGTTTTCAGCTTTTTCCATCCGAAGGAACCGGGCAGGCTGATTGACGTTTTTGTGGATGAGCCGATCAAATTTACGGAAGTGGAACGAAACAAAAAGATCGTCAAGACGGAGAATCTTCAAATCCCCATCGTCTCCTTGGACCATCTGAAGAAGCTGAAACTCATCGCAGGCCGGCCTCAGGATTTGGCCGATATCGAAGCGCTTGAAACGCTCGAAGAGATGGAATGACCTGAAATGAAGAGTCCGAAACCCGCTTCAGAGAAGAAACCCTTCGTCTTCCGGCTTACGAGGGAAAAACTTCAGGAATGCCGCGGCATGTCGGCTGCTGAAAAACTTAAATGGCTTGAGGAAGCGAATCGCTTTATTCAGAAATTTTTAACCGAGGGCCAGTTAGCGCGCTGGGAAAAGTTAAAGAACGCGGGAAAATGACCCCATGAACCCAAAAATCAAAAAAGTGGTTCTCGCCTACTCCGGGGGCCTCGACACCTCGGTCGCGATACGGTGGATCAAGGAGACCTACGGCTGCGAGGTGATCGCGTTCTGCGCCGATCTGGGGCAGTCCGCCCCAGGCGGAGAGGACCTGGCCGCGGTCGAGAAAAAGGCGCTGGCAACCGGTGCAAGCAAAGTCTATGTCGAGGATCTCCGCGAAGTATTTGCGAAGGATTACCTTTTCCCGATGCTCCGCGCGAATGCCGTGTATGAAGGCGGGTATTTGCTCGGCACCTCGATCGCGCGGCCGTTGATCGCAAAGGCCCAGATGGAGGTGGTGCGACGCGAGAAGGCCGACGCCGTTTCACACGGGGCGACCGGGAAGGGCAACGATCAGGTTCGGTTCGAGTTGACCTATCTCTCGATCGATCCGTCCATAAAAATCATCGCCCCGTGGCGAGAATGGAACCTTGATTCACGTCAATCGCTGATCGATTACGCGCGGAAATACAAGATCCCGGTCGCGGCCACAAAGGCCAGGCCGTACAGCATGGACCGGAATCTGTTCCATGTCAGCTACGAAGGCGGCGTGCTGGAAGATCCATGGGCCGGGCCGCCGGAAGAAATGTTTTTGTTGACCGTCTCGCCGCAAAAGGCGCCGGACCGGCCGCGGACGATCGAGATCACTTATGACGGCGGGGATCCAACGGCCGTGGACGGGGAAAAACTTTCTCCAGCGGCGCTGATTGCCCGGCTCAACGAAATCGGCGGACTTCACGGCATCGGCCGCGTCGATCTGGTCGAGAACCGATATGTCGGGATCAAGTCCCGCGGCGTCTACGAAACGCCCGGCGGAACCATTCTCCAGACCGCCCACCGCGCGATCGAATCGATCACGATGGACCGCGAGGTGATGCATCTGCGCGACTCGCTGATTCCGCAATATGCCGAGTTGGTTTATAACGGCTACTGGTTCTCGCCGGAGCGGGAGATGCTGCAGACGGCGATGGACGCCGCCCAGAAAAATGTAAGCGGCGTTGCACGACTGACTTTGTACAAAGGCAACTGCACCGTCGCCGGCCGGAAATCGGACCGGTCGCTATATAATCCCGAACTGGCGACCTTCGAGACCGATACGGTTTACAACCAGCGCCTGGCCGAGGGCTTCATCCGTCTGAACGCGCTCCGGTTGCAACAGCGGGTGAAGAAGGGGAAATAGCATAAGCGGGTGGCGGGTGGCGGGGCGCCCGAAAATTCCCGCCCCTGGAATTTTCCCCTATTTTCGATTTACGTCCTTTGGCGGGGAATTTTTGAGAATCGAGAATGGTAAATCGTAAATAGGGAAAGCGGAGCCGAAGGGTCTAGTCCCAAACGGCTCGCGATTCAGTCGCAGGACAGGACCCGCTTATGCAACGAGCGTAATAGAGTTGAAAATGAAAAAACCAACCAAAAACAATAAAATGTGGTCCGGACGGTTCAAGGCCCCCACAAACAAACTCGTCGAAACCTTTACGGCTTCGCTTCCCTTCGATCGGCGGCTGGTTGCGCACGATATCGCCGGAAGCATCGCCTGGGCCCGCGCACTGGCGCAGGCGAAAGTCCTGACGAAAGACGAGGCGGACAAGATCACCAATGGACTGAAGGCCGTCAAGAAGGCGATCGAAGACGGCCGGGCCGAATTCTCGGACCGGGATGAAGACATCCATATGGCGGTCGAACGGCTCCTGACCGAGACGATCGGCGAGCTGGGCGGGAAACTCCATACCGGCCGGAGCCGGAATGATCAGGTGGCGCTCGACCTGCGGCTATACCTGCGGGACGAAAGCCAGCAGATCATCCGGGCGGTCAAGGCGCTCCAGTCCGCGCTCGTTTCCAAAGCCAAGAGCCATCTTGACGTCATTCTCCCCGGCTATACGCATCTGCAAAAGGCACAGCCGATCCGGTACGCCCATTATCTTCTGGCCTATTACGAGATGCTGGAGCGCGACCGGCTTCGGCTCGCGGACGGCTTTCAACGGATCAATGTCATGCCGCTCG
The DNA here is from genome assembly GCA_016198945.1 of Nitrospirota bacterium. Classification (GTDB taxonomy): domain Bacteria; phylum Nitrospirota; class Nitrospiria; order JACQBZ01; family JACQBZ01; genus JACQFA01. Next base: position 4,027 of record JACQHO010000146.1, read on the forward strand.
GATCGGGCGCCCTGGCCGGAACGAACTATCTGATCAATCGTGAAGCGCTGGCCGAGGCGCTGGGCTTCCCGGCCGTCACGCAGAACAGCCTGGACGCCGTAAGCGACCGGGACGGCGCGATTGAGTTTTTGGCGGCCGCCGGCATTTTGATGATGCATCTGTCGCGATTTTGCGAAGAGCTGGTGCTTTGGTCCACGGACGAGTTTGGCTTTATCGAGCTTCCGGACGCCTTTTGCACCGGAAGCAGTCTCATGCCGCAGAAGAAAAATCCGGACGTGCCCGAGCTGGTCCGGGCCAAGACCGGCCGCGTTTATGGACATCTCATGGCCTTGCTCACCGTGATGAAGGGCCTGCCGCTGGCCTATAACCGGGACCTCCAGGAGGACAAGGAGGCCGTTTTCGATTCTGTGGACACGGTTAAAACCAGCCTGGCGGTCCTGACCGATCTGGTCAAGGGACTCGCGATCCGGAAAGAGGCCGCCGCCCAGGCGGCCGGAAGCGGCTTTCTTCTTGCGACAGAACTGGCCGATTATCTGGTCGGGAAAGGTCTGCCGTTTCGACAGGCGCATGAGGTCGTCGGCCGAATCGTGCGACATTGTCTCGATCAAAGCAAGGATCTCACACAGATCTCATTGAAAGAACTCCAAAAATTCTCGAACCGCTTTGAGAAAGATATATTGGGTCATCTCAATCTTGAGGCCGCGCTGGAACGAAAGCAGTCCACCGGCGCGACCGCCCGGAACCGGATACTGGAAC
>JACQHO010000152.1 GCA_016198945.1 Nitrospirota bacterium
TAGGAGAGATGATCGGGGTCCTCGACCGTCAGGTTTTCCACATCGTTCACCGAGCTGACCAGATGGAACTTGTCCGGAATCTGGCCCAGCGTTCCGATCACTTCGGGATGGCCGGCATGGCCGATCAGGATCAGCTCGTAACCGGTGCGATGATCGCGGTCGACTTCCTGATGGACTTTCAACACCAGAGGACAGGTTGCGTCGATCGACTTGAGCTTGCGTTGCCGCGCATCGTCCCAGACCGATTTGGGCACGCCGTGCGCGCTGAAGATGACCGGCACGCCGTCCGGGACCTCGTTTAATTCCTCGACAAAGACGGCGCCCTTGGCTCGAAGCGTCTCGACCACATGGCGGTTATGCACGATTTCGTGCCGTACGTAAACCGGCGGGCCGTAGACCTTCAGGGCCGTCTCGACGATTTCGATGGCCCGGTCCACCCCGGCGCAAAAACCCCTGGGTTTGGCGAGGAAAATTTTCATGGTCTGTTATTGTCGTTTATTCACCCACGCTAAGTCAAGGTGGCGGTGCGGCGGCCGAACTCGCGTTACGGGCTTGAACGCGACGTTTTCAGCGCCTCTTGGGCCGGAAGAAAACCCGGTTTGATTTGTAAAGCCCGCTCAAAGGCATTCCTCGCCTCGACGGTTTTCCCCTGCCTCAGATAGGCATTGCCCAGGTTGAAGTGGGCCTCGACAAGAACCGGTTTTAGCTCCAGAGCGCGCCGGAATTCCCGGATGGCCGGGTCCAGATTTCCCTGTTCCGCGTAGACGCTTCCCAGGTTGTTATGAGCCTCGGCGAATTCAGGCGCGAGATGAATCGAGGTCTGATATTCCCACAATGCTTGTTCGAGACGGCCCTGATCGGCTAAGAGGCTGCCCATATTATAATGTGCGGTAGGGTAGTTGGGATCCAGGTTGAGCGCCATTTCATACGCTCGAAAGGCCTCTTCGATTCGGCCCTGATCGGCCAGGAGACTGCCCAGGTTGTTATAAGCCATCGCGCCATCCGGTTTGAGTTTTAAAGCGATTCGATACGCCTCCATCGCTTCCCGGGCCCGTCCGCCGTCGTTGTAAGCGCTCCCGAGATTGATTCGTGCCGTCGCGGCGGTCGGGGACTTCCGGGCCGCATCCTCCCATAATGAGATATTGCTCTTCCAGACCGTGTTGCGCTCGAGGGTGAGGAATGAAAGCAATGCCAGGATCAACGCAACCAAACCCGTTTCCCACCGGAACGTGACCTTGGGGTTCATGCGGGCGCGGACCCAGCGTCCGTATTCCCATACGGCAAGACTGATCACGAGAAGAAAGCCGCCCGACGCCAGATAGGCGTACCGTTCCGCCACCGGCGTTGCCGAAACACGAAGGAAGGGCACCGTTAGTGGCGCGAGGATGCCAAGCGCGAACCAGACCGCCCCAACCGCTAGCAACGTGCGGCTCCATCGGGTGATGATCCAGAACAAGGCGATGATCCCGGTTGCGCCCGTTGCAAGATAGAATAAGCCCTCATTTCCGGACGGCAGCTCCGGAACAAACAGGTTCAGGGGGGCCGGGATGAACAACAACTTAAGATAGTAACCGAGCGCGATCAGAGGTGTTTTCAGTCCGGATGCCGGCGCCGATGCCCATCCGCTGTCCAGAGAAGGGAATCCCGTTCGTGAAAAACGATAGACGGCCAAAGCGGTCAGTATCAGTAGCCACAGCCATGTCACCGGGTCCTTGAAACCCTGCCATCTTCGGATACCGGCCCGGTGAAGAAAAAGGTCCAGGGCCGGAAAGAGCAGAAGGAAAGGGATCGCGGTTTCTTTGCTTAAAACCCCTAAGGCACAACTAAAAGCGAACAAGGGGAGAGCGACCCGGAGCGGGTCCCCTTTCCGCATTCGCAGGTAGGAGAATAACGCGAGCATCATGAACATCGTCATCAAGACATCATTCCGGCCGGCGATCCAGGCTACCGCCTCGGCATGGATGGGATGCACGGCAAAAAGGGAGGCCATCGGAAGGACCAGGGCCTCCTCTTTTTGATAGAGGCGGAGGAGCAGGAGAACGCAGAGGTAGAACAGGAGGGTCGTCACCGCATGGGCCAGATAGACGGTCAGGTGAAAGCCGAAGGGGTTGGTTCCCCAAATCCGCCGATCGAACCGGTAACTCCAGTCGATAAACGGCCGGTCGTATGCCTGAGGCGCAACGCCGGGCGAGACGGTTTCTCGAAGCGTATGCGGTTGGCCTTCCACGATGAATCGGTCGTCCCAGACCAGACCGTTCATCAGTACGTTTGCGTTGACTCCAAGCGCCAGAAGAAGCGGCAGGATCCATCCAAATGGGATTTTCTTCCGACGGGTTTCGGACATGGTGACTCACTCTACTCAAATCCGTTTCGGATGTAAAGAGATCGGTGGCTCTCTTACCGGTGAAGAACAAGTCATCGAACTCCTAATAGCCCATGAACGGTCATGCAGTTTTCGGGTCGTTTGGCCGGTTCTCCATGAATCCCCGTTCAGAAAAAGACCCCGGACCCGGTCCTGAGGCCTCTTTCCGGATTCATCTACTGGTATGCAATCTGCATTCTCCTTTTCAGAGGCGAACAAAACCCTTCACATAAGGAGAATGTCATGGACGAAGCCAGCGGAAAGAAAAAAGCCCGCGCGGTGCGGCACGTTTTTACGGTGGTGGATCGAAACGGGAAGAGCTTCTGGGTCCGCATCGGCGCGGCCTTCGGGAATTACGACGGAAGCGAGACGGTGCTGTTAGACGCGCTGCCGCTCAACGGAAAGATGCAGATCCGTCTTCCGGTTGCCAAGGCATCGGCGCCGAAGGCGAAGGCCGGCGTTCAGGCGACGGCAGGGGCCGAGGACGCGGCGGACGACGACGGAGATTGACGGGGCGGGTTTCGGTGGGGGCGTGTTTGAAACCCGCCCCCTACGAAACTCCTGTGTTGGCGCTCTTTGCCGGTGCTTGCCACTTGATCGCTTTTGCGGTTGGTGTCATACTGTCTCCGACAGAGCAATCACCATCTCTATCCTAATTCGGGGATGGTTGACAAAGCACATGGATAGTGA
>JACQHO010000156.1 GCA_016198945.1 Nitrospirota bacterium
GAGCGATCGCAAAGGGGCCCCCATAGCATCGGGCCTTGGCGATGATGCCCGACGTTCCCATGACCTCTTTTCCATCGACACGAAACGTGATGGGGGAATAGTTGTAACGGAACAGCGCGACGATGCCGGCCGCCATGTAGGCCGGCATGCCCAGACGTTTTTGGGAAGGCGGGACGCGCCGTACGATCTCGGCATCGAATCCCGCGCCGACCATCAAAATAAAAAGTCGCTCGCTCGCTGTGCTCGCTGGACCGATCTGTCCCAAATAAACCGGCCGGACCACGCCGTTGCGGATGGCCGTGGCCGCACGCAGCGGGTGGGTCGGCAATCCCAACTCTCGGACGAGGCTGTTTCCGGTTCCCATCGGAAGGATTCCGAGCGGGACGGAGGAGTCCCGCATCCCGTTGATGACTTCATGGTAGGTGCCGTCGCCGCCGGCCGCCAGGATCAGGTCATGGGAACCGGAGGAGAGAGAACGCGCCAGACGTTCACCATCCCCGGCGCGGTTTGTCTCGTGGACAACGAGACCGGGATAGAGTGTCTTGAGATGCTCGATCAGCCGTCGGGCCTTCCTTCTCCGCCAGACCGGACCGGCGACCGGATTTAAGATCAATGCAGGCCTTTGCGCGTCCATCGTGACGCCATCCTAACACAGTGGAATGGGTTTGAGAAGCGGGAGTGCGGACGACCGGCGCGACCGCTTTCTTGATATTTAAACGCCGTTTTTGTTACACTCAACGGCCGTGACCCGTTCGCTTCGAATCCTTCAGATCAATTCCGGCGGTGGTTGGAGCGGCGGCCAGTACCATGTTCTGCTGCTGAGCCGGGGGCTTCGAGAGAGGGGACATCACAACGTCATTGCCTGTCCGCCCGGAAGCGCGCTGGCGGAGCGGGCGGCAAGCGAGGACCTTCGCGTCGAGCCGCTCGAAATGCGAGGGCAGTGGGATGTGTCGGCCGTCCTCCGGTTGAGGGGAATCCTGAAAAGGAACAAGATCGACCTGATCAACAGCCACAAACCGCTTCCGCACACGATCGCGCTTCTGGCCCGCGGCTGGGGCGGGAGCCCGCGCCTCGTCGCGACACGGCATGTGACCTTTCCACTCCGCCGCCACCTTTTTCGGAAACTGAAATGGGTGTACGGCGTTGACGCTTGGATCGCGGCTTCCGAAGCCGTGCGGTCGGGGCTGATCACCTCCGGTGTTCCGGCCGATCGTATCGACGTCATCTATGCCCCGCTCGATGCCGGACGGTTTCGTCGGGAGATCTCCGGAGCATCCATCCGAAAGGAATTCGGGATTTCATCGGACGCGCCGGTGATCGGTCAGGTGGGGGATCTTCGGCCCTGGAAGGGCTATTCCGACTTTATCCGCGCCGCCGCCCTCGTTCTACAGTCGCGGCCCGAGGCGCATTTTCTTGCGGTGGGGCGAAAAAATGAGTTCTACGGCGAGTTGAGCCGGCTGGCCGGGCGGCTCGGTCTGTCGGACCGGTTGCATTTCACCGATTTCCGTTCCGACGTGGAGAACTGTTACGCCGCCATGACGATCTGCGTGAGCGCTTCCACGGCGGGCGAGGCCGCTCCGTATGCGCTGAAGGAACCGCTTGCGATGGGCATCCCGGTTGTCGCGACCCGCGTGGGAGGCAGTCACGAAGTGGTGGCGGACGGCGTGACGGGACTGTTGGTTCCGCCCCGCGATCCCCCGGCCCTTGCCCGGGCCGTTCTTCACCTTTTGGATCACCCGGAGCTCCGACGGTCGATGGGAGGAGCCGGTGAGCGATGGGTCCGGGAGCGGTTCTCGATCGAGGCAACGGCAAGCCGGACCGAGGCCCTTTATCAACGCGTGGTAGGTCATCCATGAGTCAATCGAACATTTATGCCGTGATCCTGGCTGGAGGAAGCGGAAGCCGGTTCTGGCCCCTTTCCCGCGAGCTCTATCCCAAACAGCTCTTGAAGCTGATCGGCGATGAGACGATGCTCCAGCGCACTCTCCGGTGCGCGGAAAAGGCGGCTTCGTCTCAAAACATCTATGTGGTGACGCATCGCCGGCAGTCGGATGCGGTTCGGATGCAGGCCGCCGTCGTCACGGCCATGCCGTCCGACCGCTTTATCGCGGAGCCGCTGGCCAAAAACACGGCGGCGGCCGTCGGCCTCGCGGCCGCGATCCTGGAACGGAGAGACCCGGATGCCGTGATGGTCGTAATGCCGGCCGACCATGTGATCCTGAAAAGCGCCGCCTTCGGCCGTGCGGTCCGGGCGGCCCATCGCCTGGCCGGTGAGGGATGGCTGGTGACGTTCGGGATCAAACCCGTCCAGCCCGAGACCGGATACGGTTATATCCGTCGAGGGGAATCGTTGCGGGCTCCATCCGGGAAAAAGAATCCTGGAGGTTACCGGGTCGGCGGATTCACGGAGAAGCCGAACCTTCAGACGGCCAAACGATACCTCGCGGACGGCCGATTTTATTGGAACAGCGGCATCTTTGTCTGGAAGGCCTCGGCGATCCTGGAAGCGATCAAGAATCATCAGCCCAGATTGCATCGTGGATTGATCGCCATTCAACAGGCCCTCGGAACGCCCGAGGAGGAAAAGACGATCGAGGAGGTTTACGATCAATTGGATTCCGTCTCGATTGATTACGGCGTGTTGGAACGGCTTCCTAAAAACCGCTCCCTCCGGCGGACGGGCCTGGCGGTTCTGCCGGTCGATATGGGTTGGAGCGATGTCGGAAGCTGGACCGCCATCGAGCAGATCAGCCGGACGGATTCGATGGGGAACGTCATGGTGGGGAACGTGATCGATCTGGACAGCCGCAATTCGATTCTGTACGCGGACAAGCGTCTTGTCGCGACGATCGGCCTGGAGGATCTGGTGGTGGTGGATACGGAAGACGCGACGCTGGTCTGTCATAAAAACCGCGCGCAGGACGTGCGCAAAGTGGTCGAGGCCCTCCGGAAGCGAAACGCCGAGGAACATTTGGTGCATCGAACCGTCTGGAGGCCGTGGGGAAGCTTCACCGTGCTCGAAAACGGGGATCGGTACAAAATCAAACGGATCGTCGTCCATCCCAAGGCCCGTTTGTCGCTCCAACTGCATCATCGCCGGAGCGAGCATTGGGTCGTCGTGACCGGAACGGCACGGGTGACCTGCGGGGAGCGGGTCTACGAGATCGGGCTGAATGAAAGCACCTATATCCCCGTGAATACGAAACACCGCCTCGAAAATCCCGGCGCGACGCCGCTTCAGATCATCGAGGTCCAGAGCGGGGAATATCTCGGAGAGGACGATATCGTGCGGTTCCAGGACGATTACGGGCGCAAATATTAGGAAGGCATCGCATCCATGGAGAAGATTTTCAGAGAATACGACATCCGCGGCGTCGTCGGCCGGGACCTGAC
>JACQHO010000149.1 GCA_016198945.1 Nitrospirota bacterium
TGGTGTCTTGAAAAAAAGGTGGTGGAGGGTTCGGGCGATGTCGATCTTGGATTGATTATGGGGGCCGGTTTTCCGCCGTTTAGGGGGGGATTATTAAAGTACTGTGATACCGTTGGAATCCCGGCGGTCAGGGAACGGCTTGACCGTTATGCCCGATCGGGCGGAAATCGTTTCTCCCCTGCCGGCATGATCATTGAGCTTGCAAATCAAGACAGGGGTTTTTATCAGAGCGACAAATAAGCGTTGGTGACGTATTCCTGAACCATCCGTTGCGTATTGAAAAAGGAGGCGTTCAATGCGATGCAGTGTTTCATGACGTTTAAGTACTTTTCCCGTTCCCGGTAGAACATCGGAATGATCACGTTCTCAAGTTTGTGGTAGAGATAGGCCGCGTCTCTTTCCCGATCATCTCCATCGGACGCTTTCCCTTCCTGGGCGATGGCCCAGCCGGTCACTCCCTCCATATGGCCTTCCACCCACCAGCCGTCCAAGATGCTTAATTGCGGAATTCCGTTATGGCAGGCCTTCATACCGCTCGTCCCGGAGGCCTCCAATGGGCTGATCGGGTTGTTGAGCCAGAGATCGACGCCGGAGGTGAGCCGTTTTCCCATCTCCATATCGTAATTGGTAAGATAAATCACCTTGATATGTTTCTTGAGCGCCTGTTGCGCCTGGAAGATTTTTGTGATAACCGCCTTGGCTTCACGATCCTGCGGATGGGCCTTGCCGGCATAGATGATCTGAAACGGACCGGCCTCGGTCGCGATTTTCTTTAAACGTTCAATATCGTGGAAAAGAAGATCGGCACGCTTGTAGACCGCCGCGCGTCGTGCAAACCCGACCGTGAAGAGCGGAATATCCATCCCTGTTTCGCCCTGGTTGACGAGATCGAGCAGCGTCTGCTTGGCTTCAAGATGCGCGGCCCAAACGGCCTCTTTTGGAATGTCCAGCGCGTGCCGTAGCGCGAAGCTGTCCTGTCGCCAGCCCGGAAGATATTGGTCGAAAAGTTTTCGGAACGGTTCGGAGGTCCAGGTGACGGAATGAACCCCGTTGGTGATGGACTGAATGGAACGGCCGGGAAACATGGCGCGGGCCACTTCCCCGTGTTTCCGGGCCACGGCATTGACATATCCGCTCAGGTGCAGTGCGAGACGGGTCATGTCAAGGCCGTCGTTTCCGTGAAAACCGTTTAAATGCTGAACCTCCCGTTCCCCAAGGACGCGCCGCGTAAGATCCGCCGGAAAACGGTCATGGCCGGCGGCAACCGGCGTGTGGGTCGTAAAGACCGATTGCCGCTTTACGGCTTCGATCGTCTCGGGATCCGTTTCGCGTTTCTGCAGTTTCTGCCGCGTTTCATCGAGAAGGTCGAGGAGCAGCAGGCTGGCATGACCCTCATTGATATGATATTTTTTGATCGAGTCATAACCCAATTCACGAAGCAAGCGGATTCCACCCCGGCCCAAAATGACCTCCTGACACAAACGGTATCGGGCGTCTCCGCCATATAAATGCCCGGTCAGGGAGCGATCTTGAGGATCGTTTTCTTCAAGGTTGGTGTCCAAAAAATAAACCGGGACCGTAAAACCTCGATTTCCCTGAATTTCATACTTCCAGCCCCGTATCTTCACGGACCGATCCTCAATCTCGACCTTGACCATGGCCGGAAGCGGTTCAAGGAAATTCCGGGGATCCCAATCCACGGACTCCTCGGATTGATTTCCGTGCTCATCCAGTTTCTGGTGGAAATAGCCCTTTTCGTGAAGCAGGGTTACCGCCACCATCGGAACGTTCAGGTCGGCGGCCGATTTGAGCATGTCGCCGGCCAGGATTCCCAGTCCGCCGCTGTAGGTCGGAATTCCGGTATGGAGCGCAATTTCCATTGAAAAATAGGCGATGGCGCGGTCCTGTATCATCATCGAACCTTTTCAAGTCGGAGGATAAATCGGGATGAGATCAGCGATGGAAGTGAATCAAAATAAGGCGGTATATACGAGGTTGTTTTCAAACCGAACAGAGTCCCTTTCAGGTTTCCGGTTGACAGTCTTTCCACCGCGGATAAAGATACCACAGCCGGCGGGGTAAATCAAGGCCGACACACAAGCTTCTGTATATTTGTCGAAGCGATTAAAAATCGCCATCAGATCAGTCGATGGTGATCAAACCTCAACAATCGTGTGATGACGGCGCCGTTCTCGTTGAAACTGACGCGCCGGAGGCCCGGAAGATAAATGCCGTTCACGACCGCATGGTTGTCCGAGTAGGTCTCGACCTGACGCAAGGCGCCGTCCGCCGGAGAAAAATAAAAGACCGCGTAACGGGTCGTTAAAGCCTTCCCGTCGCTTGTCAACAGACTATCTTCGACATTGATTGTGAATTTTACGCGCTCCATGCTTCGGTTGATCTGAGTGATTCGATCCTCCTTGATCCGGTAGCGGGAGTTCATTCCATCCCCGTTGATGATCAATAATCGGCCCATCGGATGATGGTCTTCCTCTCCCAGGGTCAGGGAATATTTACCGTCCGATTCTTCAAATGAGCGCGGGCCGCGATGAACCGCCATCATGCCGATCTGGCCCTCCGCCCATTTTTTCAGATCCGCATGTTCAAGATTCACCGTGACCTCCCGCGACGATTTGACCGTGACCGTGCCTTCCGAAATCCGTCCCCCCTCCTGACAAATCAAGTCGGCCGAGAA
>JACQHO010000150.1 GCA_016198945.1 Nitrospirota bacterium
AAAGCCTTAATTTCCTCCAGAGACACTCCTTTGATCTCCAACAAACCTAAAAGCATTTCGGAGAGCAGACGATAGTCGCGTGGAAGCAGTTCAAGTCCGACCACGGGCCGGGCCTTCCGGTAGACCCGCTGGGGTCGGCCCGAGCCGCCGGTTTTCATTGAAACAGATGAAACCAACTGGGCTTCCGATAGTTTTGAAAGGTGTTGACGGATCGCGCTGGGATGCAGACGAAAACGTTGGGCCAGCTCCTTGATCGAAACCGCGTGCTGCTTTCGTCCCAGGTACTGAATAATCGCAAACCGCGTCTCGTCCGCCAACGCTTTACTGGTTTTTAATAGATTCCCTTGCATGTTTCACCCCATTTTTTTGTTGACTCATAACATAGCGCTCTCTATAATGTCAAATAATTTTAACAGTAGATACTGTATTTATTAACCAAACAATCTTTAAAGGATTGACGATGAAACCAGAGGTATTTCTGAAAACGATGAAGGATGAGATATCGATTCACCCTGTGATGACCCATCGTTTCTGGGGCCGGTTTGAAAATGGTGAGTTTACAATGAAAGGTCTAAAACGGTTCTCTCTGCATTACTATCTCCATGTACTGCAGACCCGCCTCTACGATGCAATGGTCCTGGCGCGCAGTCCTTCCGAACCGATCCAGACCGCGCTGGCCACAATCCTGTGGGATGAATACGGACGCGGCCGGCCCGAAAAAACACACCCGGCCCAGTATCGAAAACTGCTGCGCGCCCTGGACCTCTCGGAAAACGACTGGACTTCGTTGATGCCGCTGCCTGAATTTGAAATCTACCGCGATGTCCATATGCGTCTGTGTCAAGACCACGATTTCCGGGTCGGGCTTGGAGTCGTGGGCCTGGCGATGGAGTATCCGATTCCGTTCCTGTACGAAAAACTTGTCCGCGGTTTTCGACACCATGGGATACCCGATGACGCGCTGGAATTTTTTCTTGAACATATTCCCACGGACGAGGTCCATTCAAGCCTGATGGAGGCTGCCATCCGGCCGGAGCTTGGGTTTCCGGAGGATCAGACCCTGGTGCGGAACGGCGTGAGACGCTCTCTGGACGTCCGTTGTATTCTGATGGATGGAATGGAGCGAGTGACCTTCGATGTCACTTCCTGAACCGGACATGTCCGGAACACGGAACAGGGATGGTGGAACAAAAGCGCCGGCTATTGACACCCTCCCCCCGTCTGGAATATAGTGTTTTTCTTCTTGGAGAATCGCCATGAAACAGGGTAAATCAGGGGGACGGACCATCACCGAGGTGGTCAAAGACCTCGAAGAACAGCAAAAGAAGAACAAGGTGGTCAATCCCATCCTGCAGCAGGTGATGGAGCAGGTCGCGGCCGTACAGACACGGATGGGCCGGATCAAGCACAAAATCGCGGTGATGAGCGGGAAAGGCGGCGTCGGGAAAAGCTCCGTGACGGTCAATCTCGCCCACTGCTTCGCTGCACGGGGCATGAAAGTCGGCATCCTGGATGTGGACCTGAGCGGACCGTGCATCCCGAAGATGATGGGCGTTCGTGACCGGTCGCTCAAGATCACGCCCGAAGGGGCCCTTCCGGCCGTCGGCGTCAACGGGATCAAGGTCGCCTCCATGGAACTGATGCTTCCCAGCGAAGACAGCCCGGTGATGTGGAAGGGGCTGTGGGAGGATTCCGCCGTCTGGCGCGGCACGGTCGAGATGAGCGTGATCCGCGAGTTCATCAGCGATGTCAACTGGGGCCCGCTGGACCTCCTCCTGATCGACATGCCGCCGGCCTCCTCGGACAAGCCGCCGATCATCGCGCAGATGATCCCGGAATTGGACGGGGCCGTGATCGTGACGATTCCTTCCGAAATTTCGCAATTCATCGTCAAAAAATCGGTCGTTTTCCTGAATCGGGAACTCAAGATTCCGATCATCGGCCTGATCGAAAACATGAGCGGGGCGGTTTGCCCGCATTGCGGCGAGGCGTTGGAACTCTTCGAGGACGCCTCTCATGGGGAAAGCCCGCTGCAGAAGATGGGGTTCCCCCTTCTCGGCCGTATCCCGTTCGACCGACGGATCGCCGGTTGCGCGGACCACGGCCGGTCGTTCGTCGGTGAGCATCCTCTTACCCCGGCCGCGCAGGCCTTCCGGATCATCACCGAATCACTGCAACAGCATATCGCATCAAGGAGACCGTCATGAAATTTTTATGCGTCAAATGCAACAACTTCATGGATTATGAATCCAAGGAACAGGTGGACACCCTTCGCCTCGGAATCACCTTCGCCTGCACGCAATGCGGATATAAAGTCGCGATGGTCACGAATCCGGGCGAGACCCAGCTGGTCAGCGGACTGGGCGTCAAAATCGGCGGTCGGACCGTTCCGGCCGAACCGATGGAATTCACCCGCGGGGCCATGAAACCGGAGGGCCAGCCCGCCGCGACGATGACGGCCGATATGGGCAAATGTCCATTCCCGGGAATGCTGGCCGGGACGGGCTTCAAAGATACCGGGATCGCGGCCGGTCTGGCTAGCCAGGACTCCAAACCGTCCGTTCCCTGGACCTCGAACGCCGAACAGCGGCTTCAAAATGTCCCCTCCTTCGTCCGTTCGTTGGCCCGCGCGGGAATTGAACAGTATGCCAGGGACAACGGATTCGCCGAGGTGAACGATCAGGTCATGGACGAATACCGGGAAAAAGTGGGAATGTAGGGGCGTACGGCCGTACGCCCTCATGGACGAAACCGTCCCGGCACGATCTTTCCCATCACAACGGCACGACGGGCGCCGGTCGCAGACGGAACATTGTTCGGCTCGCCTTGAATCGTCCCGTGCGCGAATAACGCAAAGGCCATCGCCTCGAGCGCGCGGCTGTCCAGATCATACTTTTCAAACGTGAAGACCGGAATCGGCCCGAAGGCCTCCTGAAGAAACCGCATCAAGGTCAGGTTGCGGGTGCCCCCACCCCCGACGATCACTTCGCCCGCGCCGCCCTTTGGAAGAATGAACGTTTCATACGCCCGTGCGATCGAACGGGCCGTGAAGGCCGTGACGGTCGCCAGAAGATCCGGTTGATTTAATCTTAAGACCTTCGCCCTCCGAACCACCCGCTCGATCATCGCAAGCCCGAATAGTTCGCGACCGGTCGTCTTCGGCGGCTTACGATTCAGAAAGGGATGCCGAAGCAACTCGGACAGCAGCCTTTCATGAACCCGTCCACGCCGGGCCATCGCCCCTCCTCGGTCCATCGCCCTGCGGCCGTTGGTCCGATGCTGTACAATTCCGTCGATCAGCATATTACCCGGACCAGCGTCGAATGCAAAAAGGTTTGTGAGACCGGTCGCGGAAGGCAGAAAGGTGATGTTGCTGATCCCGCCGATATTGACCACCAGGCATGGGCGATCGGGACGGTGAAAAAGGATGTAATGCAGGTACGGCGTCAGCGGAGCGCCTTCTCCTCCGGCCGCCATGTCCCGCGGACGGAAATCGGCCACGGTCGTGATGCCGGTCCGCTCGGCAATAACGGACGGCTCGCCGATCTGGAGGGTGGAACGGATCTTCATTCCGCCCATTTTAAAAGGAACCGGTTGATGACAGATCGTCTGGCCATGGGATCCGATCAGATCAATCCGGTTCAGCGGGATACGGGCCTCCTGCGAAATCCGGTTCGCCGCCCGCGCGAACAGCTCGCCGACGTAGACATTCAGATGGGATAAATCCTCCACCCGGCCGTCGTGGGTCAACCGAACGAGCCGGGACCGCAGTTCGCGAGGATAGGGATAGGTTGAGAATCGAAGCAGACGGAGCCGGCTCTCCAGGCCCCGGCCGGTAATCTCGACCAGGGCGGCGTCGACCCCGTCGGTGGAGGTTCCTGAGATCAGCCCGATCACCTTCATTGGACGGTAAGCCTACTGCATCGTCCAAACAGCGTCAAGAAAAATTTAATGCCGTCCGGGTCGGCGATAGGTCGGATAGGCCGGTTTGACATCCTTTCGCTTAAATGGTATGTTACCATGTATTTGCGATTGCGGCCTGTCCATCAACTTCCTTCATATCGCGCCTGGGCAGAACGGAAACAGAATGAGGAGTCAGTCTTGACGACCCAGGAAACCTCCACACAGACGAAAGAATGGACCATCCATGGTCAGACGATCTGTCTTGAACTCTGGCCCGGCCGGGTTTTTGTCCCGACCACTACGTCCGAGATGATTGCGGATCAATTTGTGTCCTGCGCGGGCGAAACCGTGGTGGACCTGGGTTGCGGCAGCGGCTTTTTTTCGGTGCTGGCCGCCAAGATGGGCGCCAAACGGGTCTTCGCGTTGGACCTTCACAAAGAGGCCTGCGATCTCACCCGGCGGAACGCCGAAAAGAACGGCGTGGCCGACCGCATCGACTGCCGGCAGGGGGATTTATTCGATTCCCTGAACGGTCTTGTCGTGGATACGATCATCGACGACGTCTCCGGCGTGGCCGATGCGCTGGCGCGGCGCTCCGGATGGTTCCCGGAACCGGTTCCGACCGGCGGTCCGGACGGCGCCGATTCGACGGTTCGGATGTTCCAATCCGTCCGGCAGCATCTGGCCCCGAACGGCCGTCTGATCTTTCCGGTCATCTCCCTCGCCAATGAGCAACGCATTCTGGATGCCGCCCGACAGACGTTTAATGACGTCCGGCTGGTGTTCGAAAAACGGCTGCCGCTGCCGGCTTCGATCTCTCCGGAGACCCCCCCGCTCCGTCAGTTGATCTCGGACGGTATTGTTCGGCTGATCAAGAAGGGCAGTCGCTGGCTTTGGGAATTGCGTATCTACGAAGCCCGGAATGTTTCTTAATCCTCTGCGACCGGATTATACTTTTATCGCCAGCCCTTTTAATCCGACGATCCGTCGAATCCGTTTTTGGACCTGATCTTTTTTGCCCTCCCGAAGAAGCGTGAAGAGATCGGAAGCGACAACCCCGTTGAGAATCCGGCGGCGCCGGGCCATCGAGGGAATGCGCGCCTGAACCTGTTCCCGAACCTGTCCCAGAAGTTTCAGAAACCGTCCGTACTCGGCCCCGAACGACCGTTCCAGTTCCCGGCGGATCCGCCGGGCAAGGGCCGGGCTCTTTCCGCTCGTTGAGACGGCAATGATCAAATCCCCGCGCGCAATCACCGAGGGCGCGATCATATTGCATCGGCCGGGATCGTCCGCGACATTCACGAGACGGCAGGCCGCCTGGGCCCGTCGGGCGATCTCGGCGTTGGCCCTTCGGTCGTTCGTCGTGGCCAGGACCAGAAAGGCCTCTTGAAGATCCCCCGGCCGCCAGCGTCGTTTCCGGTGCCGGATCGCGCCGGCCTGCGCGAGATAAGACAGTTTTTTTGTCAGGGTCGGGCTGATCACGGTCACCCGCGCGCCGCAGGCCAGCAGTGTGAGCGCCTTGCGTTCGGCCACGCGGCCCCCGCCGATAATGACGGCCGATTTTTCCTGCAGGTCCAGAAAAGCCGGGTAATACCTCATGACCTTGGCTTACCGTTGAGCCGGGCCAGCATCTGGCGGGCCTTGCTTTGATAGGGGCTGTCGGGAAATTTCGCGATCAG
Organism: Nitrospirota bacterium; assembly: GCA_016198945.1. Taxonomy (GTDB): domain Bacteria; phylum Nitrospirota; class Nitrospiria; order JACQBZ01; family JACQBZ01; genus JACQFA01. Next base: position 5,583 of record JACQHO010000150.1, read on the forward strand.
GTCCTGAAGATGGAGCACGGCCTGCCCGGCCTTTCCCTCCTGCTCGTAGGACAGGGCAAGATAATACAACGAGTCGGCCGCGACGGGATCATTCGGGTAGACCGACAGGATCTGTTCAAACCGACGGATCGCGGCGGGGTAGGCCGCCTGCTTGTAATAAAAACGGCCGACATAAAGCTCGTGCCGGGCCAGCCGCTCACGGCAGACGGCGATCCGCTTTTGGGCCTCCCCGGCGTAGGACGTGTTGGGATAGGTGGTCAATAATTTTTGGAACGACCCCAGGGCCTTCTGAACCGGCTCGGAATCCCGGTCGATCGTCGTGAACTGCTGGAAGTAGCTTAAGCCCAGCTTCAATTGCGCGTAGTCGGCCCATTCATGGAGCGGATGCAGATCCAGAAAGTGTTGGTACTCGCCGATCGCCTCGATGTACGCCTCTTCCTGGTAAAGGGCCTCGGCCCGTTTGAGGATCACCTTGGGGTCGTAGGTCAGCTCGATGGTGTCCTTGGTTTCCTCGGCGCTGCTTTTGGTCACGCCAAGGGCTTCCCGAATTTCGGCCCCCAGCGGATCGTGGGACGCGGCGCAGCCCCATCCTGTCGAGAACGCGAAGAACAGGAAAAGACCGCCGATGGTTTTTTGAAGGGATGGGTTCGTTCGGATCGGCATCATACCGTCGGACAGCATATCAAATGCGGATCAAAATGGCAAGGCGCGTTCGTTGACTTCTCCGATGCGCTCCCCTATAATCCCGACTGAAAGGAGTTTTAATTTGATCGCCCAAATCGCCGGCACGGGGTCCTACGTCCCGGAACACCGCGTGACGAATCAGGAGCTGTCCGCGTCGGTCGGCCTGGACAGCGCCGGCATTTTGAGACGCACCGGAATTCAAGAACGCCGATGGGCCGGGAAGGATCAGGCCGCCTCCGATCTCGCGACCGAGGCGGTCCGGTCGGCGCTGGAGCGGGCCGGCTGCGCCGCGAAGGATCTTGAGGCGATCGTCCTGGCCACCACCTCGCCCGATATGTGGTTCCCGTCGACTGCCTGCCTCGTTCAACGGAATCTTCAGGCCTCCAACGCCTTCGCCTTCGACGTCTCGGCCTCCTGCTGCGGATTCCTGTTCGCGCTCTCGGTCGCCGAGCAGTTCATCCGATCCGGCCGGGTCAAGACCGTTGCGGTTGTCGCGGCCGAGGTAAAGTCCCGTTTCATCGACCTGAAGGATCCCGCCACCGCCATTCTCTTCGGAGATGGAGCGGGAGCGGTTGTTCTCAAGCGGGGCGCCGACGGATCCGGCCTCCTTTCAATTCGCCTCTATTCGGACGGAACGAAGTCGGGCATGATTCAGATTCC
>JACQHO010000153.1 GCA_016198945.1 Nitrospirota bacterium
CACGTACCTGCCCCGTACGCTCCGGTTCCGTCGAGGCCTGCGGCCTTGCATCCGGAGCTTTTTGAACAGCCTGCGCATCGAGCGAGTTTTTCAACACCCTGTTAGGGGTCTGTTATTGAACGGTCGTTGATGACGCCGCTTTTTTACTTGAATCGCGATCGGCCGTTTTCGCGCCGGCCGGCGTCTGCGTCGCCTCGTCAATCAAGGCCGCCACGTCCAGCACCAGGATCGTTTTTCGATTGCCCAGTTCGGTCGCCCCGGCGATTCCCGGCGTGTCCCGAAGAATTTCACCGAGCGACTTGATGACGATCTCCTGCTGGCCTTCGATGGCATCCACCACCAGCCCGAGCCGCTTTTCGGCCAATCCGACCACAATCACGTACAATCGTCCGTCCTGGGTCCCGTTCGATGGAAGTTGGAAGACCTCCTTGAGTCTCAATAATGAAAGGGTGTGATCCCGGAGTTGAGTGACTTCGCGCCGTTCCACGGTTCGAATTTGGGATTGTTGAATCATGAGGCTTTCGGAAACGGAGTTCAATGGAACGGCGTACGTTTCCGCGCCCACCCGGACGACCAAGGCCTTGATAATGACCAGCGTGATCGGAAGGGTGATCGAAAATTTCGTCCCCTTTCCCATTTCGGTCCCCACATCCACCATGCCGCTGAGCTTGCTGATATTTTTGGCCACGACATCCAGTCCCACGCCCCGGCCGGAGACTTCGGTCACCGCCTCGGCCGTGCTGAAGCCGGGGGCGAATAGGACATTGATCAGTTCCCGCTGGTCGTACTCCTTGTTTTTGTCCAAGAGGCCGCGCTCCAGCCCTTTGTTGTAGACCTTGGCCAGATCAATGCCCATTCCGTCGTCCTCGACCTCGATCACCACATTGTTTCCTTTTTGAATGGCCCGAAGATGGATCATTCCGATCTCTGGCTTGCCGGCCTTTCGCCGTTCCTCCTTCGATTCGATCCCGTGATCCAGGGAGTTTCGGATCAAGTGCATCAAGGGGTCCGCAATTTCCTCGATCATGGATTTGTCCAGTTTCGTTTCCTCGCCCGTAATCTGGAGATCGACCTCTTTGCCGAGATCCCGCGACAGCTTTCGGACCACCCGGATCAGTCGGTCGAACACCTGCCCGATCGGGATCATCCGGATTTCCACCAAGCCTTCCTGGAGCTCCCCCACGCGGCGGTCCAGCGCCTGGTACGCCTTTTGAAGCTCAACGCCTTCCGCGGTGAAACCATGATTCTGGAGCATCTCCTTTCCGATCTGGCCGATCACCGCCTTGTTCAGAACCAATTCCCCCACTACATTCAACAACGAATCCAGTTTGCCGATATCCACCCGTATCGTCGGGGTGATGCTTCGGATCGATCCGGCCGTCTTTTCTTCCTCCGGGCCGGGCGCGGCGGCCGTCTCATCGGTCGCAGCTTTCTGGGCCATGGGACCGATCGCATTAATCTCAAGCTGCTCCTGGGAGAGTTGATCCCGAAGCGTCTTCAGGTCGGTCTTGGTGCCGACGATCAATTTGAACACGATGCCCGTTTCGGGAGACATTCCGGGATTGGGCAGGGTCGTTACAATTTCGCCGAAGGTTTGCACCTTGCCGTTCAATTTGGCCAGGTCCTTGTCAAAGGTGTCGATCTTAAAGCGGGCCGTCAACTCAAAGAGATTGAGTTTCAATCGAATGTTTTCATGGAGCCGATGGGTTTCATACTCCGTCAGAACTTTCAATAGATTCGGATCAATCCCTTCAATGCCGGCCGAGGCCTGGACTTCCCCTCCGCCGGTCATGGCCTGCTGAATTTGCTGAAGCATCGGGGAAATATCGGCTTCCTCGCCTTTTCCGGAATTCACGGACGTGATCAGGCCTCGAACCAGCTCCATCCCCTTGAACAGCGTATCCATCACCGGACGGCTCAAGGTCAGCTTGCCCATCCGGAGACTGTCCAACATGTCTTCAAGCCGATGGCTGACCTCCGAAACCTTTGTAAGCCCGACCATTCCGGACATGCCTTTCAGGGTGTGGGCCGCGCGGAAAATCGCGTTGAGGATATCCGGCCGAATCGCGGTTTTATCCTCGGCGGACTCCATCGCGAGAAGATTCTGATTCAATCCCTCGATGATCTCCTCGGCCTCGGCCACGAATTCCTTTAAGGAATCATCCTTCTTGGGCATGAGTCTTTGTCCTCGACGGCGTCAACCGCGGGTGATCCGCTTGACGACCGCCTTCAGCTTTTCCGGATCGAAGGGTTTGGTAATGTATTCCGCCGCGCCGAGCGCCAGTCCCTTTTGCCGGTCCGCTTCGCCCTGCTCCGTCGTGACGACGATCAGCGGAATCTCCTTATACGCGGCATTGCCTTTGACGAAATGAATGATCTCCAGACCATTGATATCCGGCATATTGATGTCCGTAATGATCAGATCAAAGCGGTGCGCGGGAAGGGCTTTGAGCGCCTCAAACCCGTTGCCCGCCTCGACGGTTTCGTAGCCGGTCAATTCTTCAACCGTGGAGGCGATCAATGAACGCATCGCGGCGGAATCTTCAACCACCAGGACCTTTTTCGACATCCCCTCTCTCCCTTTTCATTCGACGAGATGGATCCTTCGTCAGGGTTTGGACGATTGCGTGTCTTGGAGCCTCCGTTCGAGCAAGGCCTTGCCGAATGCGAATCCGGTTACTTTAATGAACGCCTCCAAACCCTCCGTATCCCCGATTTTTTCCTTGCCGGGGATATTATCGCCGTAGAGAATCGCAATCACGCGCCCTTCGCAGATCAAGGGAGCGATAAAAACCTCTACGGGCCATTCCTTCCCGAGCCGATCCACAAAATACTGATGCCATTTGGATTGAGGCAACTGACTTTTATAGGTTGTTTTTTTTTCGATCACCTCTTTAAATAGGGAGGATTCCGACAAGGGAATGCGGATGGAACGGACCCGTTCCTGGGGCGACCCTTCCGGCAGCACCAGACCGAACTGGCCGAGGCCCACGATATCATCCTTCCGCACCAGAAGTATCAGCGCCCGGTTCATGATCTCGCTTGCGAAACGCAGGACCAGAAGCGTGATCTCGCTGCTGCTGGACGGCCCCGACAGCTCCGCAATCATGGAGGTCAGAAGGCTTAAATCCTTCCGACTGCTTCCGGAAAGCGGAGTCGACAGGGTTTCTTCCAGCGACCCCGACAGGGCCGATGCGGCCGGGGACTGTTTTAAAACCGGCCGGGGCTCGACCGGAGGAGACGTCCGAACCGCCTCGGTCGGGGGCGAGGGCTGAACGACCTGCGTTTTCTCAAGTTCTTCCAGGTTCGTTTGAGGCGCGGCCGGCGCCGGTGCGACGACGGGCGGCGACTCGGCCTTTTCCTTTTGCTCCTCATCCTGAAGACGGGCGCCTTCCAGCAATAAGAATTCGGTGTTCAATCCCGTTCGGAGAACCACATCTTCCTCCATGGCGGGTCCCAATTCAAAATGAAACGAGCCGGTGTTCCAGCTCAACAGATCCTTGACGATAAGAATAACATGCCCGCGGATCTCCCGTTCCAGCGTCTCCCGATCAACCGCCCCCATTTCCATCAGAAGGGTCCCGATCGGCTTCATGGATCCCCGGCCCTTTTGAATCCGCAACGCGTATTCAAGATCATCGTTGGTGATCGTCCCCTTTTTGACCAGCGTGTATCCGAGACGGCTACGGGTATCGGATGTGGCATAAATGACCTGCCCCAGGTTAAACACCAGCCGCCCCGTCCCCTCCTTGCGGATCAGGGTCAGCACGCCGGACCGTTTACTCAGGCTGATGATCTGAAAAATATCGCTTAATCCCAGATCTTCCAATCGCCCTTCAAGACTCATCGCCGTTTATTCCTTGATCTCAAATCGAAAGTTCTCGATCACCGTATTGGCCAACAGCTTCCGGCACATTTCCGCCACCTGCCGCTTGGCTTCGTCAAGCGGCATCGGCGAGAGTTCGATCTCGATATATTTACCAAGTCGGACGTCTTTGACCGCCGCATAGCCCAGGTGATGGAGCGACTGCTGCACCGCCTTCCCCTGGGGATCCAGAATGCCGTTTTTAAGCGTGACGTAAACCTCAGCTTTCACAGGAAGAGATCCTTCAATCGGCGCCGGCCGGCCCGATTTCCTTTTCTCGATTCAGAAAAGACCCGTTGATAGATCGCATCCAGATGACGAAGATAGTAATCCGGCTCGAAACAGTCCTCAATCTCCTGGGGCTTCAGATAGTTCCGGATAAAACGATCGGCCTTGACCCCATCCATGAACCGGCCTTTCCCGCGCCAGGCGGCCATGGCATGCCGTTGCACCGCCTCGTACGCCTCTTCCCGACCCGCCCCGCGCTTGGCGAGTTCCAGCAGGATCCGCTGGGAATAGATCAGGCCGCCCGTCCGCTCCAGATTCGCCTTCATGTTTTCAGGGTAGACCAGCAGCGTCTCGATCATGTCCGTCAAGCGGTTCAGGAGGTAATCAAGCAGGATCGTGCTGTCGGGAAGAATCACGCGTTCGACCGAGGAATGACTGATGTCCCGCTCGTGCCACAAGGCCACATTTTCCATCGCGGCCTGGGCATTGGACCGGACAATGCGGGATAGGCCGGACAGATTCTCGGCCCCGATCGGGTTTCGCTTGTGAGGCATGGCCGAGGAACCCTTCTGCCCCTTTGAGAAAAACTCCTCGACCTCCAGGACCTCCGTCCGCTGGAGATGGCGGATCTCGGTCGCAAATTTATCCACGCTGCCGGCGATCAGCGCGAGCGTCGTCAGATATTGGGCATGGCGGTCCCGTTGAATAATCTGATTCGAAATCGGGGCCGGGTTCAAACCGCACTTCCGGCAAACATACGCTTCCACGGAAGGATGGAGATGGGCATAGGTACCCATCGCCCCCGATAATTTTCCAAAACGAACCGCTTCCTTCGCCTGCCGCATCCGGTCCAGATTTCTCAGGGTTTCGGCATACCAAAGCGCCAGTTTCAATCCGAACGTGATCGGCTCGCCATGAATGCCGTGGGACCGCCCGACCATCACGGTCTTTTTAAACTCCATGGCGCGCCGCCGCAGAACATCCCGCAAGCGTTCCAGGTCGGCGATGATCAGATCCGCGGCTTCCTGCATCAGGACGGCCAGCGACGTGTCCAGGACATCGGAGGAAGTCAGGCCCAGATGAATAAACCGGCCTTCCTGGCCGACCTGCTCCGTCAGCATGCTGAGGAACGCAATCACATCATGCTTGACCACCTGCTCGATCTCTTCCATCCGCCGGATGTCGATACCGGCCTTCTTCCGGATGGCCGAAACGGCCTCCTTGGGGATCTCCCCGCGGCGGGCCAGCGCTTCGCAGACCCACAATTCGATCCGGAGCCACGTTTCCAGTTTGTGCCGGGGATCCCACACCGCCTTCATCTTGGGCAATGTATACCGGGAAATCATTTTTCTCCGCCCTCGTCCTGAACGTGCCGCCGGATCCGCTTCGCCTTTTCCTCATCCGGAACCAGAAGGGTGATTTCCATGGAACGGCCCGGATCCACGCGAAGACCGGCCAGAAGCGACTCGACGGCCCTCGCCTCATCGGCGGCGGGGCCGGCCGGGCCGAACAGTTCGACGGCGGAATCTCGGATATGAAGCCGGGAAAGGGTATGGCCGACGTGGGAATACACCTCGCGCAGGGCCTGGGGCGTCCACCGGTCTTTTTTCCCAAGGCCGATCAGCAGGATTTTCTGCGCGGATAATTTCCGCTGTGTCGCCAGCAGCATCGTTTCCTTCCATTCCCCGTGAAGCTTTCCGCGGAGGATCAGACGGGAAATGATGCCGTTATGAATCCAGTCCAGTTCGGCCGACAGACCGGAGAGGGGACGGTCGTCCTGGAAAAAACCCGCGACCAGCGCCTCGGCATGAACTTTAGCGGCCTTCTGTGAGATAACATTGACCGGCGACATCACGATCGTCCAAACGCGGACGGTTACTCCTTTTTGACGAGGGCCGCTTCCTTGACGATATGATCCAATATGCCGTTTACAAAGGCGCCGGATTCCTCGTCCGAATACCGCTTCGCAATCTCGATCGCCTCGTTGATCGTCACCTTGACCGGAACATCCGACAGCATCAGTATCTCGAACACCGCGCATCGAAGAATGTTCCGGTCGACGATCGACATCCGGTTGAGCGTCCAGTTCAGAGCGTGTTTTTGGATCAGACGATCGATCTCGGCCTGATTCGCGAGGACTCCGTCCACTAACCGGTCCGCAAAGGCCCGGACGCCCGGCGGAGCCGGATGGACCTTCCAGAATTGTTTGCGCCAATCCGGCCCGTCCTTATTCACGTCCAACTGGAAGAGCAGTTGAAGCGCCAGCTCTCTTGATTTTCGTCGAAGCCCCATCCGATTCTCAAAGAGCCGTTTAACAGAATTTATCTACTTAAAATCCTTGAGGAGACCGGCCATTTCGAGGGCCGTTCTGGCGGCGTCACCGCCCCGATCATACCGCTTGGGATCAGCCCGATGCATCGCCTGCCGAACCGTCTCGGTGGTCAGCACGCCGAAACTGATCGGGATCCCCGTCTCCAACATCACCTGAAGCAAGCCCTGACTTGCCGCCCGGCTGATCAATTCGAAATGGAGCGTTTCTCCCCGAATCACGGCGCCCAGGCAGATCAGGGCATGAAACGTGCCGGATCGAGCCAGCCGCTTCGCCGTCAACGGGATTTCAAACGCGCCCGGGACCCTGACCACCTCGATATCCTCTTCCCGGACCCCGTGTTTTTTCAAAACGGCCAGGGCGCCCTTCAGCAGTCGTTCGGTCACCTCGCCGTTGAACTTGCTGACGATGATTCCGAAGCGATGATGCTTTCCTTGAAGGCCGCCTTCGCGAATCCTGACCATCGCCCTCCTGGCCGTTAGACTGACGGGGAAAGGAATTCCAATCGGTCCCCTCGGCGTTTCACACCTTATCGAGAAGATGGCCGAGTTTCTGTTTTTTGGTTCTCAGATACCGAACGTTACGGTCATGCGGCGTCATTTCGATCGGCACGCGTTCAACCACCTTGAGTCCATATCCATCGACGCCGACAATTTTGCGCGGGTTGTTCGTCATGAGGCGGATCTTGCGCAGCCCCAGACTGACAAGGATCTGGGCCCCGATCCCGTAATCCCGGAGGTCCGGTTTAAACCCAAGCTCCAGATTCGCTTGAACCGTATCCATCCCTTGATCCTGGAGGCCGTAGGCCTTGATCTTGTTCAAGAGACCGATCCCGCGTCCTTCCTGATTCAGATACAACAGCACCCCCTGCCCGGCCCGCTCGATCATCTCCATGGCGCGATGAAGCTGCTCGCCGCAGTCGCACCGCCTGGAACCGAATACATCCCCCGTCAGGCAGCCGGAATGGACCCGGACCAGAATGGGCTCGTCCCCGTTGACCTTGCCTTTGACCATTGCGATATGGATTCCCTGGTCGATCTCGTTCTCATAAGCGATCAGCGTGAACTCGCCGTATTCGGACGGAAGCTTCGCCTCGCTGATCCGGCGGACAAGCGACTCCCGCTGCATCCGGTATTCGATCAGGTCCTTGACCGTCACAATCTTAAGCCCGTACTGATTTGCAAACTCCACAAGCTGCGGCACGCGCGACATCGTCCCGTCCTCGTTCATGATCTCGCAGAGGACGCCGGCCGGATAAAGACCGGCCAGCCGGGCCAGATCCACGGAGCCTTCGGTCTGACCGGCCCGTTTTAAGACGCCGCCCTTCTGGGCCTTCAGCGGAAAGATATGCCCCGGCCGGGCCAGGTCCGACGGCTTGGTCCTGGGATGAATCGCGGCCAGAATCGTCCTCGCCCGATCGGATGCCGATATCCCCGTGCTGACGCCTTCCCGCGCATCAATCGAAACGGTGAAGGCCGTTCCAAAGGTCGCCGTATTCTCGGATACCATCGGGGGAAGTTGCAGCTCATCCACCCGTTCCGGCGACAGGGTCAGACAGATCAAACCGCGGCCATACTTGGCCATAAAGTTGATCGCATCGGGATTGACCTTTTCGGCCGCCATGACGAGGTCTCCCTCGTTCTCACGGTCCTCGTCATCCACCAGAATGATCATCCGGCCTTCCTGGATCGCCTGGACGGCTTCGTCAATTGAATTGAATCGAAACTCGGTTGTCATAATGACTCTTTAGGCTGTCTTTTGACTTCGTCCCAAACGGCCGTGGAAAACTTCTTTGATAATTTTGTAACTATATAAGATACAAGGCCTTTTGTCAAACAAAAAATCCCCCGGAAGCGAGATCGTTCCGGGGGATTTAATCCGTTCAGTGAGTATATTTCGTGACCATCCCTGCCCGGACGACAGGCGAGCGGCAGACAAACCAACCGGCCCGACACGCGCGGTTTTATGTTGGCGGGTGTGGGATGACACAAACCGGAGCTTTGAAATCAGCTTCCAATAAAATCAAAGAATTAACTTCAAAAAGGTGACAGGCACCTTCCATCATAAAAGCCTCCCGATGGTTGGTCGGGAGGCTTTTTTGTTGAATCGTCGAGCGCTTTAAATTTTGACGACGTTGCTGGCCTGCGGGCCCTTGGGACCCTGGGTCACTTCATATTCGACTGCCTGGCCTTCATCGAGTGACTTATAACCTTCACCCGTGATGGCGGAAAAATGCACGAATACATCCGGGCCGCCTTCCGCTTGTGTAATGAATCCAAAACCCTTACTTGCGTTGAACCACTTGATCGTACCTTTTGCCATGACGCTAACCCTCCGTGAATGTTGTTGTGTCTCCTTCAGTATAAATTGAAACGTCATATTAAAAAACCGCAGAGCCTCCTAATACAGCCGCTGCGGTTATTTAAGACCTTCCAGATTTATGCATGAATGACACGCTCATAATATACTCTAAAGACGAGGGAGAAGTCAACTCCCGCGAAGATAGATTCCATCCATTCGTCTCCCTCGCTTATAAAAAGGAGGCAGGCACCTTTCTTCAAAACGGAAGCACCCCGCCCGTGAAGGCGGGGTGCTTCGATGGGTTGCGGACGCTTGCTTGACTCTTTACCGTTCTTTTAAACGTCATAGTAAAGGAAGAACTCGTACGGATGGGGTCTTAGCCGCATCGCGTCCACTTCCTTTTCGCGCTTGTAGCTGATCCAGGTCTCGATCACGTCCTTCGTGAAGACACCGCCCTTGAGAAGGAAGGCATGATCCTTTTCCAGATTATCCAGGGCGTCATCCAGGCTGCCGGGCATGGTCGGGATCTTGGCGGCCTCTTCCGGCTCCAGATCATACAGGTCCTTGTCCATGGGCCGTCCGGGGTCGATCTTGTTTTCGATGCCGTCGATGCCGGCCATCAACATCGCCGCGAATCCAAGATAGGGATTGCAGGCCGGATCCGGGAACCGGACCTCGATCCGTTTCGCCTTGGGATTGGCGGAGTACATCGGGATCCGTACCGAGGCCGAGCGGTTCCGGCTGGAATAGGCCAGGAAGACCGGGGCCTCAAAACCCGGCGTGAGCCGCTTGTACGAATTGGTCGTCGGATTGGTAAAGGCCGCGATGGCCGGAGCATGTTTTAGAATACCGCCGATGTAATTGAGACAGAGCTTGCTCATCCCGGCATATTCCTTCCCGGCAAAAAGCGGCTTTCCGTCTTTCCAGATGGATTGATGCGTATGCATTCCGGTTCCGTTGTCGCCGAAGAGCGGTTTCGGCATGAAGGTCACCGTCTTCCCGTGACGCTTCGCCACGTTTTTCACGATATATTTGTACAGCAACATCGTGTCGGCCATCCGGACGAGCGAATTGAACCGGACGTCGATCTCCGCTTGGCCGGCCGTCGCGACCTCATGGTGATGTTTTTCGACCTGAACCCCGGCCTTCTTCATCTCCAGAATCATCTCGGTCCGGATGTCCTGCTGACTGTCCGTGGGAGCGACCGGGAAGTAGCCTTCCTTATGACGGGGTTTGTACCCCAGATTGC